>NZ_VFTI01000010.1:0-195487 GCF_006439515.1 Mesorhizobium sp. B3-2-1
CCGGTCCTCCCGGCGGACAAGAAAACTGTCACCCATGCTATCGGTCCATTCTGTTACCTATCTATCCGGTTCGGACAGAGCGTCCTTCTCCCCGTCGCTATACGGGGAGAAGATGCCGGCAGGCAGATGAGGGGCGGCGCCAGCACCCTGACAGTTGCGGGCGTCAATTTCAGGGCCGCGTTTACTCGCTCTCCCCCTCCAGCGCCGGAACTGCCACGCCCGCAAGCTCTGCCGCGAGAAGCCGCGCCGCGCCCGCGCGCGCGATCCTCAGCATCAATGCCTTGCGCGTTGCCGCCGCCATGCGGTGCTCCGGCGCGTCGCGCAGGATTTCGGCGCCATAGCCGTCGGAGAGGATGAAGCCACATTCCTCGGGAAAGATTTCGGCTGGCACGCCGGGATGGGTAGCAAAGAAAAAACGGTCGGAATGCAGGCGATAGTCAGGCCATTTGCGGTCGACGCGAAAATCCTCGATCGAGGATTTGATCTCGATGATCCAGACATCGCCCTGCCGCGTCAGCGCCACGAGGTCGGCGCGGCGGCCGGTGGCCAGCGACAGTTCGGGCAGCACATGCGCGCCCATTTGCATCAGCAGCCGCTGCACGCCCCGCCGCACCAGCATGGCGCGCTCGGACTGGCGACCGTCGATCAGAGGATTCAGGGGAATCGGGGAGATGATTGGCATGGCAGGCACCATGCCAGATTTTGTTCACGGTTTGAACCCGTTTTCCGTTGGCGATTGTATATTTTACAAACCCACTATGCGCGCGGCTCGCTTGGTGGCAGTGGATGCTGCTGATTAAGCAGGGTAGATAGGGCCGTGATGATCTGAGGCAGAGCGAACGGCTTTGCGATCATAATGCTTTCCGGGACACCTTCGACGCTCCAATAGATGGCGCTGTCCCCGCTGATATAGATCACGGGCATCATCGCATTGGCTTGCCGCACATGCCGTGCAATGTCCCAACCGGACATGCCGTCACCGAGCCGGATATCAGAGATCAAAGCGTTGAACGACCCGGGGGCGGCATCAAAGGCTGACAGGGCTTGCGCAGCGCTAGTCACACCCACAACTTTGAAGCCAGATTCTTCAAGCCCGCCTTCGAGATCGAGCAATATCAGTGGTTCGTCTTCAACGACCAGAACCAACCCATTCATCATTAAAAATCGTTCCCCTCTGGCGCCGCCAACGCGCGGAGGGCTTTTTAGTTCCGTCTAAAATAATCAGTTGTCAGACAAATGCCGTGGCGGCGACCAGGATGATCCCGATAGCCGCCGAAGTCATGACGACGACCATAGCTATCTCGAACGTGCCGCCGCCGTTCCGTAAGGCGGCGCTACCCAGCCGCAGGGGAATGACCGGCGCGACCCGGGGGTTCCTTGGGGGATGCAGGCCGCACCGGTCACTGCGGGTTGATCGGACGTCCCTCCCGCACTGCCTAAAATATTATACATTAGCAATTGCGCAACTAAGCTTTTTGGCGCTGTCCAGCCGTAGGAAATGGCTAGAAAACCGCCCCGGCAGGAGGCTCGATATTAGGCCATTGATAGGCGATTGCCCCGCACGCGGCCTGCATCTCCTTGTAGAGGTAGACGGCATTCGACGGTGCGGCATAGACCTTTCCGTTGAAGCAATCGAGCGTCTGACAAAGATCGCGCTCGGCCACAGCCTCCGGCTCAAACGGTTCGTCTCGGAGCACGCCAAACATCAAAGCGGACTGGTACCCTGCCGTCTTATCCGGCAGCTTGGCCGATTTGCTGTAGCGGAAATTGATGGCTCCGATCTTGCGGTTATTCTTCTGGTTCGTCCGCGCTACGAGCAAATCCGGGAAGAAGGAAATCTCGGTCCCGTTGAAGTCCAGCTTCCTCTGGGTCTTGCAGCGGTCAAAGTCCTTCCCCTTAATTGCCTCACAACCCATCGTTAACACACAATTAACGTAATCGATATTGTGCTGCTTAACCTCTGCTTCAAATTCGGTGTCAGTAATCTTTCCGTGATATAGTTCAAGTTTTTGCGTTAACATATCGTGGTTAACATTGCCATTAACCATTGATTCTGCTACCATTTTCTTTGCGTCGTGGTGCTGAATGACAGCCGCTTTGGGCTGATATTTGCAACTCCGTAATATGCCACGGCGGGCCTGTTCGGAGGCGTTCATGTAGTCGGCAAGTTTATTGTCGGAAAGACGTGGATGCTTCACTTCCCTATGGGTCTTGACGGACATCGAAGGAGCCTCGCGTGTCGGATTACTTCTTTAGCGGCGAATCAAAGACCGGCGAAAAACTCTTCATCGCCCCGATCACGTCGGACGTTGCTGCGGCGCACAATATCGCCGACTCCGAATCCATCGGTTACTTCTTATATCAGAAGCCTGCCGGCACACATAATGCGGACGTGTGCATATTGGCAAAGCTGCCGTCCGAAGACGCGGCATTTGAACTTGGCCGCCTGCTTGGCTTAAGCTAGCGCGGCTTCGGCTCTTTTTTGGCGTCGACCTTCGGTGGTGGCGACTCTGTCAAATATACAATCGCCCTTTATCCAGTGGTTGCGTCGAACCACCAAATAGGTTGCCGGCCTGTCAGGCCCATACGGCCTAGTTCTGAACGGCTAGAGGTCCTGATCAGTCGGATTAAAGACCTTCCGGGCTTTCAAATCGCCCCAGTAAAAGGTCAAGGCCAGCAACGCGGGAAAACCAATGCCGCCGACAATGACGACCGCGATGAGGCCAAACCACCGGTACGCGAGAATACCGATCGCACTAAGGATCATGCTTCCAACTAAACTACTAAAGGGCGCGACCATGGCTGATTTGTATCAGAGCTTCCACAGCGGAGCCATTCCCCTACAGCTGGATACCGCCGCCTGACTTGGCGGCAAGTCGGTCTAGCGGCTTGCGGGATTTCCTCGATTACGCGGCGCGTCTCTTCGATATCCGAGCGCAAATCCTCAACATGTGCCATCGCTCGTTCCTGATATGGGCGAGCGCTAATATTGAGGTAATCGTCAGGCTCCGACGGTTCCATGACCTGGCGAGGGTGGTGATGCCGACAGACGCCCCGTTTCAACCTCAAAAAGAATGCTGGCTCGAAAAACCAAATCTCCGCCGCCATCTTTGACTACGATCACCAGCTTGTGGTCATCGCCATCCGGAAGCGCGTTTCTCGTCATCTCTGCCAGGAAATTGATTGCTTCATACCTGACAACGGCAACGTCCTGGCACTCTGTGCCCCCATCGTCAGGGAAGCTCGTTCCGTTGTTGTCGAGGTGGAAATAATAGAGCGCCATTCCGCCCCACCTAGAGCGGCGCCATGGATTTCCTAGAGGCCAACGCGGGCTTGGTATGATGCGTACAGAAAGAGCCGGCCTGTCGAGGATCATATTCCGGATAATCGCCTTTTAGGCGGCGATTGTGTATTTGACAGACCCAGTGGTGCGATAACACCATTCACAGAATAATTAAAATGCTAAATAGTTAGGGTGCAGCGGTCGATTCTCAGGATGTAGCCGCTCAGAATGAAGCCCGTCCCGGGTCGCTACTGTGGCGGGCTTTTTATTGGATTTGAACAGGGCAGCGTTGGCGCGCCCCTTCGTACCAAGGCAAGGACGAGAGGCCGTGGACCAGCCGCCTCAAAAACGCGCGTTGAATCTGCCGGCCAACCCGCTTTAGGCAGAGGAATCGACCGGCTGACCGGGGGCGGCTCGGCGGTTTGGGGGGACATAAATACTGGCAAAACCGCCGAGCCTGACTGGCGGCGGCAGATTTGGGGATTTGGTCGCCGTCAGCTTTGACCATAATAGCGCAGGATTGGCGGGGTGGCGTCATTCGAATGCCGGGCAGCATTTCCGCGGGGCGTGGTCGCGAAGAACCGCTATCGCTGCCAGAAGCCACGGTGCACCGCGACCAGTTCGTCCGCGATTTCGGGGAAGGGGCCGTGAACCTCGATCTTCTTCTGTCCAGAGCCGAGCACGACGCGCGAGGACAGGCTCATCGTCGGGTTTTCGGGATGGTCGCCGGTCAGCGCGAGAAGCTCGGTCTCCTCGAAGCCATAGACCAGCCGCCCGATATTCGCCCAGTAGAGCGTTCCGGTGCACATCGCACAGGGCTCGCCGGTCGAGACCAGCGTGCAGGTCCAGAGAAACGCCGGCGAATAGGCTGCCGCCGCGCGCCGTGCGAGTTCGGTCTCGGCGTGATGAACGGTGTCGATGTTGCCTTGGCGCATGAGGATCGCGTCGTCGGGACCGACCAGCACCGCACCGAACGGATGATGGCCGTGCGCGGCAGTCTCGCGAGCGACCGCATCGGCGGTGCGAAGGTGGGCGAGCATCTGGTCGCGGGTCATGCGCTCTCTCCGGTCATTGGGTCACCGGCAAGCGGGACCAGCGGCTGTGCTTGTACCCTACGCTCATATTAGAGCGTGCAATATACTGCACGAACCAATGCTGGCGGCTTTCACCAGCGCGTGGCAAGGCGGCTGGCGCCGCCTTCGCCCAGGACACCTTCCTCGACACGCTGTCGACCGCTCCTGCGGTGCGGTTTGTCGCCGGCCAACGCCGCCCCCGCCATATCATCCAGGATCGGGCAGTCCGGCCGCTCGTCGCCATGGCAGGCATGAACGAGCTTCTGCAGCGTCGAGCGCATCGATTGCAGCTCGCGCACCTTCTCCTCGATGGCTGTGACGTGGGCGGCGGCGATCGCGCGCACGTCGTGGCTGGCGCGGCCGCGATCCCTGTAGAGCGCCATCAGTTGGCGGCAGTCGTCGATGGAAAAGCCGAGGTTGCGCGCGCGGCGCAGGAAGGCCAACCGGTGGATGTCGTCGCCCGAATAGTCGCGGTAGCCATTGGCGGCGCGCGCGGGCGCGATCAGGCCGATTTCCTCGTAGTAGCGGATGGTCTTGGCCGGCAGGCCTGAGCGGTTGGCGGCGTCGCCGACATTCATGGCGGGTCCTCGGTTTTGCGAGGCCTGCGATTCAGGCCCATTGAATTTCCTTCACAATCCGGTGAAGCATGTTGCCGAAATGCCATAGTGATACGCATACCAGCATGTAAGTCCCCGCATATAGGCATCGTGTGCTTGGCAAGCAAAGCAAATGCCAGCATGAATGATGGTGAGAAAGCGGCCGACTCGTGCCGCTCTGGTTTAGGCGGGGCACCGGATCACCACATGCGCATGAAGTCGCTTGCAATAGTCGCCGCACTGGCGTTGTCCACCGCTATTGCCGGTTGCAGCACCATCGGCGGGCAGATCTTCTCCAACGACTATGGCGCGGTGACCGATGCCGGTTACCAGCTGCCGCGTATCCCGATCGAGAAAGTGCCTTCGAAGTACCATCGCCAGGAAGTCAATTACGACACCAAGGAAAAGCCGGGCACCATCATCGTCGATACGCAGAACAAGTTCCTGTACTTCGTCGAGCGCGGCGGCCGGGCCATCCGCTACGGCATCGGCGTCGGCCGCGAGGGCTTCGAATGGCACGGCACCGCCCATATCGCCATCAAGCGCGAATGGCCGACCTGGACCCCGCCCTCGCAGATGATCAAGCGCCAGCCCGAACTCGCCAAGTTCGCCGGCGGCATGGATCCAGGCCTGAAGAACCCGCTCGGCGCTCGCGCCATGTACCTGTTCAACAAGGGCGGTGACATGGGCTACCGCCTGCACGGCAGCCCGGAATGGAACTCGATCGGCAAGGCGATGTCGTCGGGTTGCATCCGGCTGATGAACCAGGATGTCATCGACCTCTACGATCGCGCCGAGGTCGGCGCCAAGGTCATCGTTCTTTAGGCCATGATGCCGGAAAGCCTGTCCGCTTTTTCGGCATATCGTGGTTAGACTGGAAGTCGCCTTTCATACGCGGACCGTCTAGGCAACAACGGACGTCCCAAACAAAAAACCGGGCAATTCGGCCCGGTTTTTTGTTGTCTGTTTTGTGGGAAATTACTGATTAGGAAACCTGTTCGACCTGCTGCACTTCCGGCACGAAATGGCGAAGCAGGTTCTGGATGCCGTGCTTCAACGTCGCCGTCGACGACGGGCAACCGGCGCAGGCGCCTTTCATGTGCAGGAACACGGTGCCGTTCTCGAAGCCGCGGAAGGTGATGTCGCCGCCATCCTGCGCCACCGCCGGGCGCACCCGCGTGTCGAGCAGCTCCTTGATGGTGATGACGAGCTCCTCGTCGGCCTTGTCGTAGAATTCGCCGGTCTGGCTGGTCTCGGCGGCGGGACCGGCCTTGGCCATGACAGGCGCGCCGGACATGAAATGCTCCATGATCGCGCCGAGGATCGCCGGCTTCAGGTGCTGCCAGTCCGGGCCGTCCTTGGACACGGTGATGAAATCGTAGCCGAAGAAAACACCGGTGACGCCAGGGATTTCGAACAGCCGGCCAGCCAGCGGCGAGGCCGTCGCCGCACTGTCGGCATCGCGGAAATCGGCGGTGCCTTCGAGCAGCACTTCCTTGCCGGGCAGGAATTTCAGCGTTGCCGGGTTCGGTGTCGATTCGGTCTGGATGAACATGGTATCTCCAACCCCACTGTGGGCATACAGTTTGGAATGGTTCTAAATAGGCTCTATCGGCGGGACATTCAAGCGAAACGCGTCGCCGGGACGGCTGGCTGGCGGAATGTTTTTGCCGTGGCCCTTCGAAACCCGACAAGCACTATCCTTCAACATCGACGCTCAGTTGTCCATTTTTCCGCAGGATGGTTACCTCGGCCCCGTCGGCGGTCCGCCTGAATTCGAGGTCGGCGCTGCCATCACCGACGCGCAGCCCGTGAAGCGCTATGTGCTTTGCAAAGTCGGGCAGGCGAGGCCGCACCACCCGCAGTTTCCCGGCGAATGCGTCGGGCTCCAGCCCGAGGCACGTGGTCACCAGGAACGGTATCGCTCCGGCTGCCCAGGCCTGCGGGTGGCAAGCCACGGGATAATGCACCGGCGCCTGGAAATCCTCGCGTCGAAAGCCCGCCATCGCCTCGGGCAGCCTTTGGTGGCGAAAGTGCGCGGCAGCCTCGGCAATCGAGGTGAAGATCCGCAGCGCCGCTTCATCCTCGCCATGGTTTCGACAGCCGGCCGCCAGCAGCGCATTGTCATGCGGCCAAACGGTTCCGAGATGGTATCCGACCGGATTGTAGCGCCGTTCCGCCGTCGACAGGGTGCGCACGCCCCAGCCGCTGAACATGTCGTCCTGCATAAGGCGCGCCACGGACCGGTGCCCCTTGTCCTCGTCCGCGATACCGGTCCACAGCGCGTGCCCGGGATTTGAGGAGACGACTTCGGCCCGGCGGCCTCCGGCCTCCAGGGCGAGAACGAAGATGCCTTGCTCCTCGCTCCAGAAGTCACGGTTGAATCGTTTCCGAAGCGTCTCGGCTTCATGGCGAAGCTGGCTTGCTCGATCGGGCTCTCCGGCGCGCTCGTAGAGATCGGCAATCGCCCGCTTCGCGGCAAAGACGTAGCCCTGCACCTCGACCAGCGCTATCGGCGGCTTCGCAAGGCTGCCGTCGGCCCTGACGATGGCGTCGCCTGAATCCTTCCATCCCTGGTTGACCACGCCTTTCTCGGACCGGCTGCGATATTTGAGGTAGCCGTCGCCATGGTTGTCCCCGGCCTTCGCGATCCATCCCAGCGCGCGTTCCACCGGCTCCCGCAATTCGCGGAACAGACCGAGGTCGCCGGTCCACGCCGCATGGCGGCCCAGAAGCAGCAGGAAGAGCGGGGTTGCATCCACCGTGCCGTAGAAGCGGGCGTGCGGAACGTCGCCGGCCCGGGCAAGCTCGCCGACCCTGAGTTCATGGAGTATCTTGCCGGGCTGCTCCTCGCGCCACGGATCGTCCCGCCGCCCCTGATAGCTGGCCAGCAGCCGAAGTGTCTGAGCGGCGATCTCCGGCTGGAAAGCCAGCATCTCCAGGGCCACGATCAGACTGTCGCGGCCGAACAGGGCGACGAACCACGGCACGCCGGCGGCAAAATACTCCTTGTCGCCCAGGCGCGATCTCAGCACCGCGAGATCGCGCAGCGAGCGGTCCATGATGCCGTTGAGCAGCGCGCTGTCGCTGGTGAGCTTCGTATGCTGCTCCAGCCATTGTTGTGAACTGTTCTGGAGGTTTCTTGCGAGGCTGCCGAGCGTAACCGCCGGCCGCTGGTCCAAATGCCCGGCCCCGGCCTCCTCGGCGTTTTCGGTAAGCTCGATGGTAACCGTGATGGTCCGCGTGTCGCCTGCGGGGACACGGATGCGGAACTCCGCAGCGGTTTTGTGCCTGGTGTCGGGCGCGGGCGAGAAGGTGACCGTCACTGTCCTGCGCAGCCGATCGGCGCCGTGGTACACGAACTCCAGCTTGCCGCCGCGCCAGGCGGGTTGCTCGGACCTGCCGAGGTTGTCCTGCACCAACCCGCGCACGCTGAAGACGTCCTCGAAGCCGGCCCGGAAGTGCAAGGTCAGCGGAAAGCTGCATGCCTGGTGCCCGAAGTTCCGAATGGTCATGACCTCCCGCACGCAGGTCTGCCCCGCATCGAGAACACGCTGCCAGCGGATGCCGAGTTCGTCCTTGGGGATCGATTGCCCCTGCTCGAGCTGCAACTCGGGATTGGTCAATTCAAAAAGCGCCTGATAGCCCTTTTGTGCGGTCGAGGCCAACACGACGGGAGCCAGACCGGCAAGCGCCATCTCATAGCCGCCGAGGAAGCGGCAGTCGTGAAAATACAGCCCGAACCCGTGCTCGCCTTTCACAGGCATCTGCGCGTCCGAAGCGACGACGTAGTAAAGATCGAGGTTCTTGACCGTGACCGCACCGGCGATGCTGTCCACCATGGCCGGATGCCCCTTGGTCAGCACACGAAGCTTGCGCTCCTGCTGCGCCTGCGGAGTCTGCTGCACCTTGTCCTGAGCTCGTGCCGACTGCTCGCGGTGTCGTGGAGCAGGCCGGGCCTTCCCGCTGCTTCGCGGGTTGGGCCGCCCGCTCTTGCCTGCTTCCCGGTTCAATCTGGCCATCGGCTTTCCTTTGGAATCATGGCTTCCATGCCGATTCCAAATGGCGCAACGGGATAGCGCGCCAAGGGCGCGCTTTGTCGCGCACCGATTGAGTTATGACGCCGATCGGGTCGGATCCATCCACCCGATTGCACGGGAGGGGTCCTTCGCGGAACCCGAAAGCTCACACCCTAGGCGAGGCTGTCGATCTCCTCGTCGGAGAGGTTCTGGGGCACCACGGTCACCGGAATCGGGAAGGCCGCGCCTTTGCCGGCCACGGCGCCGACCAGCGGTCCGGGGCCTTCCTTGCCGGCGCCGGCCGCCAGCACGAGAATGGCGATATCCTGGTCTTCCTCGATCAGTTTATGGATCTCTTCCGTCGGCTTGCCTTCGCGCACGACCATCTCCGGTTCGATGCCGAGCTTCTGGCGCACCTTGTTGGCGTAGCCATCGAGCGCCGCGCGCGCCGTGGCATTCGCCTCCTCGCGCATGATCTTCTCGACGCCCAGCCAGTGCTGGAAATCGTCCGGTACGATGACATAGAGCAGCACCAGCGTGCCGCTGGTGCTCTGCGCCCGCTTCGAGGCGTAGGCGACGGCGCGTTCGCATTCCGGCGTGTCATCGATGATCGCCAGGAATTTCCTGCGATGACCGGCTTCGCGGCTGAGGCGTTTGGAGACCATGTCTACCTACTCGGTATCTTTTGCGCCGCAATCTGCCACCGCCGCAGGCCGGCGGCAAGCCGCCGGCCATAGGCCAGTATGTCTTGGCCAGTATGTCCTGGGCCGGTATGAGGCGGTGCGTTGACGATCAGGCTCAGCCCTGCAGCAGCCCGACAATGTCGCGCACCGTCTTCATTGTCGTCTCGGCAAGCACGCCGGCACGTTCGCCGCCGTCCCGGAGCACGGCGTCGACATAGGCGCGGTCGCCCTGGATGCGCCGCATCTCGCCAGCGATCGGCGCCAGTTTTTCCACCGCGAGATCGGCCAGCGCCGGCTTGAAGACGGAGAATTGCTGGCCGCCGAATTGCCTGAGCACGTCGGCCTTCGACATCTCGGCGAGGCCCGCATAGATGCCGACCAGGTTTTCCGCCTCGGGCCGGCTTTCCAGCCCGTCGACCTCGCTCGGCAAGGCTTCCGGGTCGGTCTTGGCCTTGCGGATCTTCTTCGAGATGGTGTCGGCATCGTCGGTCAGGTTGATGCGCGACAGGTCCGATGGGTCCGACTTCGACATCTTCTTCGACCCGTCGCGCAGGCTCATGATGCGCGCTGCCGGGCCGCCGATGACCGGTTCGGTGATCGGGAAGAAGCCGTTCACCGTCTCCTCGCCGACCTGCATCTCGACGCCGACGCCAAGACCGGCGATGCGGTCGGAGAAATCGTTGTTGAATTTCTGGGCGATGTCGCGGGTCAATTCCAGATGCTGCTTCTGGTCCTCGCCCACCGGCACGTGGGTGGCGCGGTAGAGCAGGATGTCGGCCGCCATCAGCGAGGGATAGGCGAGCAGGCCCAGCGAGGCATTCTCGCGGTCCTTGCCAGCCTTGTCCTTGAACTGCGTCATCTTGTTCATCCAGCCGATGCGCGCGACGCAGTTGAAGATCCAGGCGAGCTCCGCATGCTGCATCACCCGCGACTGGTTGAAGACGATGTGCTTCTTCGGATCGATGCCGGAGGCGAGGAACGCCGCGGTGATCGACCGCGTCTGGTCGGCAAGGTCGTCATAGACGAGCTGGGCGGTCAGCGAATGCAGGTCGACGACGCAATAGATGCAGTCGGACGTGTCCTGCAGGGCGACGAATTTCTTGATGGCGCCGAGATAGTTGCCGAGATGCAGATTGCCGGTCGGCTGGACACCGGAGAAGACGAGTGGCTTGAAGGCGGACATGGGTTTCCTCATGGCTTGTGGAGGGCCGTATAAGCGTGATTCCGAAAAGTTGCAGACTTTTCGGAGCCAATCACGCGGCTGGAAACCGCGCGCGGCGAAAGTCTTGCGACGGCGCGCTTATGGACGAGAGTGGGGGGAGGATCAAGAGCAGCGAGACGGGCCGGACGGCCGATTTATTCGTCGAGTTCTGATTTTGCCACGGACCGACCGGATTCTGTTCTCCTGCGCCCGACATTGCGCCGGATCATGCCGAAATCGGCGCCGCCGGTGGCGAACGCGGTGACGAAATAGAGCGTCGCCCCACCTGCCACCAGCGCGAGTACCGTGGCTGCCTTGATGACCAGCGGCGAACCGGGTCCGAGCCTGACGGCGAAATAATGCTCGGCGAAATAAAGCGCCACCGCCATTACCGCCGCCGACAGCACCAGCCGCGGAATGCGCGTCAAGAGCGGCACGTCGCGGCCCCAATGGCCGCGCCGGATCAGTACGGCAAGCAGCATCAGCGCGTTGACCCAGCCGGCGACGGCGGACGCCACGGCGATACCGGGTGCGCCCATCCTCGGGAACAGCGTCAGCGCGGTGGCGACGTTCACCGCCACGGAGATTGCGGCGAAGATCATCGGCGTGCGCGTGTCCTCGCGGGCGAAATAGCCGGGGGTGAAGGCCTTGATCAGCACGAAGGCCGGCAGGCCGAGACCGAAGATCGCCAGGATCGCCGCCACGACAGGCGTCGAATGGTTGGCGGCGAACGCGCCGCGTTCATAGACCAGCCGTACGATCGGTTCCGACATGACCCAGAGTGCCGCCGCCGCCGGCAAGGTCATGAACAGGGTGAATTCGACGGAGCGGTTCTGCAGATTGGCGGCCTCGATCAGGTTGCCTGATTTCAGCGCCCGCGACAGTTCGGGCAACAGCACGATCGCCACCGCGACGCCGACGACGCCGAGCGGCAACTGGTAGACGCGGTCGGCATAGGCCAGCGAGGAGACGGCACTGTCCTGCGCGGAGGCAATGGCCGTTCCGATCAGCTGGTTGATCTGGGTGATGCCGCCGGTGATCGCCGCCGGCAGCGCCAGGATCAGGAGCCGCTTCACGTTCGGCGTCATCTTCGGCCGGCGGAATCCGATCGCGATGCCGGCATTGCGCACCGCCACCCAGACGATGGCGAGCTGCACGATGCCAGCCGCCAGCACGCCCCAGGACAGGGCGAAGCCGACAGCATGTGCATCCAGTCCATGGTACCAGGCGTAGCCAAGCACGCTGATCAGGATGATGTTGAGGAAAGCCGGCGCGATCGCGGCGGCGAAATAGCGGCGCAGCGAGTTCAGCATGCCCGCCATCATGGCTGCGAGCGACATGCAGATCAGGTAGGGGAACATGATCGTCGCGAGCCGGACGGTCGTCTCGAACTTGCCCGGCGTGTCGGCAAAGCCCGGCGCCACCAGGTAGCGCACGATCAGCGGCATCGCCAGTTCCATGGCGATGGTCAGCGCCAGCAGCGCGGTGAACAGGACCCCGAACACTTCTTCCGAGAATCGCTTGGCGCCGTCGGTGCCGTGCGTCTCGATCTCCTTGGCGAATAGCGGCACGAAGGCGGCGTTGAACGCGCCTTCGGCGAACAGCCGGCGAAACGTGTTGGGGAACTGGAAGGCGGCGTTGAAGGCGTCGGCGACCGGTCCGGTGCCGAGTGCGGCTGCCATCAGCATCTCGCGGCCGAAACCGAGCGCACGGCTCATCAACGTGCCGGAGGCTACGGTAGCGAATTTCTTGACGAGACTCATGCGTTCGCAAACTGCCTGTGGGATTGGGAGAACGGGATGATGGCCGTCACTCGGCGGCTGCCTTGGCCCTGCCGCCGCGTTCGAGTGCTGCGCCTTCGAGCGTCGCTATCAACCGGTTGCGGATGGTGGCGATGCGGGCCGGGCTGTCGATCTTCTGGCCGGTAAGGTCGGTGACATAGAAGGTGTCGATGACCTTCTCGCCAAAAGTGGTGATATGCGCCGAGGCAATGTCGAGCGACAGGTCGGACAGCGTCCCGGTGATTTCCGACAGCAGGCCGGGGCGGTCGAGCCCCTCGACCTCGATCACCGAAAACCGGTTCGACAGCGCGTTGCGGATTTCGGCGCGCGGCGGGATCTTGAACACCTTGGATCCGCGCCTTGGCTTGGTGCGCTTCTCGATCATTTCCGGCAGCCAGCTCTTGCCCGACAGCACGTCCTCGATCAGCTTGCCGACGCGCTCGGCGCGCCGGCGCTCGTCCTCGTCGCGGTCGAACTCCCTCGAGATCAGGATCGTGTCCAGCGCCCGGCCGTCCGACGTGGTGAAGATCTGCGCGTCGACGATGTTGCCGCCGGCGCCGGCGCATGCCCCGGCAATGACCGAGAGAAGACGGGGATGGTCCTGCGCCAGCACGGTGATTTCGGTCACCCCCTCGAACTGGTGCGTCTTGACCATGGTTGCGAGCTTGTTGCCAGCCGCGTCCGTCTCGCGAATGAATTCGGCGTGGCGAAGTTGGTCCGGCAGGTCCACGGTCAGTAGGTAGTTTTCATAATGCAGCCTGACATAGCGCTTGCGCGCCTTGTCGGGCCAGTCGGCGAGCGCCTCCGCCAGCCGTTCACGCGCCGCCGCCGTGCGTTGAGCGCGCGAGACTTCCGAAAAGCCGCCGGTCAGCAGCAACTCGGTCTCGTAGTAGAGCGTACGCAGCAACTGGCCCTTCCAGCCATTCCACACGCCCGGTCCAACGCCCCTGATGTCGCAGACGGTCAGGATCAACAGCATCTTCAGCCGCTCGACCGACTGCACGATCGAGGCGAAGTCCTCGATCGTCTTGCGGTCGTTGAGGTCGCGGGTTTGTGCCGTCATCGACATGACGAGGTGGTTCTCGACCAGCCAGGCGACGGTTTCCGTATCGGCCGGCGAAAGCCCCATATGCGGGCAGATCCGCCTTGCGATCCTGGCACCGGCCTCGGAATGGTCTTCAGGCCTGCCCTTGGCGATGTCGTGCAGCAGCACGGCGACATAGAGCGCCTCGCGGCTCTTCTTGAGGCCCGGCATCAGCGAATGCGACAGCGGATGCACCTTCTCGCCGTCGCCGCGCTCGATCTCGGCCAGCACGCCGATGCAGCGGATCAGGTGCTCGTCGATCGTGTAGTGGTGGTACATCGAGAACTGCATCATGGCGACGATCTTGCCGAAATCCGGGATCAGCCGGCCCAGCAGCCCCGCCTCGTTCATACGCCGCAGGTTGAGTTCGGCGTTGCGGTCCGAGGTCAATATGTCGAGAAACAGCCGGTTGGCTTCCTCGTCGCGTCTGAGCGACTTGTTGACCAGGCCGAGCGAACGGGTGAGCAGTTTCAGCGCATCGGGATGGAATTCCAGCCCGTGCTTGTCGGCGAACCAGAACAGCCTGAGAAGATTGACCGGGTCGCGCTCGAAGACGCCGTCGTCGGCGATGTTGATGCGATGGTTGTCGACGATGAAGTCGGACGTGCCCGCAAGCTTGCGCTTGCGGCGCTGGAAGGTGAGGAAGATGCGGTTGAAGCCGGGAACGTGCTTGGCCTGCTCCTCCTCCAGCGCGGCGCAGAAGATGCGGGTCAGGTCGCCGACATCCTTGGCGACGAGGAAATAGTGCTTCATGAAACGTTCGACCGCCGACAGGCCGGGATGGGTCGTATAGCCGAGCCGTTCGGCGATCTCGCGCTGGATGTCGAAATGCAGCCGCTCCTCGGCCTTCCCCGTGAGGAAATGCATGTGGCAGCGCACCGCCCACAGGAAATCCTCGGCCTTCTGGAACTCACGATACTCGGCCTCGGTGAAGACGCCTTTCTCGACCAGTTCCTCGCCGGTACGCACGCGGTAAAAATACTTGCCGATCCAGAACAGCGTCTGCAGGTCGCGCAAGCCGCCCTTGCCGTCCTTGACGTTGGGCTCGACCAGATAGCGGCTTTCGCCGGCCTTGGCATGGCGCTCGTCGCGTTCGGCGAGCTTGGCCTGCACATATTCCGGTCCGGTCGTGCGCACCACCTCATGGTCGAAGCGCAGCATCAGCTCGTCATAGAGCTTGCGTTCGCCCCACAGGAAACGCGCTTCCAGGATCGAGGTGCGGATGGTGATGTCGGTGCGCGACAGCCTGAGGCACTCATCGATGTTGCGGGTGGCATGGCCGACCTTCAGCCCCATGTCCCACAGCATGTAGAGCATGTATTCGACCGTTTGTTCTCCCCAAGGCGTCTGCTTGTAGGGCAGCAGGAACAGCAGGTCGATGTCGGATCCCGGCGCCAGTGTACCGCGGCCATAGCCGCCGACGGAAACGACCGCCATGCGTTCGGCCGAGGACCGGTTCTTCACCCGGTAGACATGCGTGGCGGCAAAATCGTAGAGCGCGCGGATCAGCTCGTCCATCAGGTGCGACAGCCGTTCGGCGCAAGCATTGCCGCCGCCATCTTGCCTCAGCATCGCCTCGGCTGTCTTGCGGCCCTCGGCCAGGCGCCCCTTGAGAAGCTGAAGAACGGCAGCACGGATGGCCTGGCTGGAACCATCGCCGGCACTGGCCGCGGTCTGTGCGGTCATCTCGCGGCGCAAAGCGTCGCCGTCGATCAGTTCATCGAGCTTCAGAGAGATTTTTGCCATAGATACCGGTTGGCCTTGCCTTTTGGGCGGCGTCTATAGCGTGTTTTCGCGGCGCTGGGTATGGGCCTGCTGTCGATCCCGCAAACGCTCTAGTCGTTTGCCTCGACTGGAGCGAGCGGGACGACAATCTGCCGCCGCAGCCTGCAGAGATCGGTGATCTGCCGCGTTGCCCGCCTGGCCTCCCTACGGATCCGTGCGAGAGCCGGCATCCTCTGTCCGTTGGCGAGCCCGCTTGCGACCCGCTCGGCCTCCCGGCCTTGTTCAAGCAGGCTCGGCAACCGGTCGTCCACGAACCGGTCCTGCGCACAGAGCGCCGGGACAAGCTGGTAGATCGTCTTGCCGGTCGACGTCGCGAACGCAGGATCGAAGATGAGATTGTCCACCGCCACATTGACATCGGAGGTCGCCTCGAGAAGAGCGTGAGCCGCTTGCCTAGACAGCAGGTAGCCACCGGCTCCGATATGGTTCTTGCGAAGCCTGAACACCGAAAAACCGTGGCCGACGGCAACCTTCTCCCGCTGGATCACCGTCGTGTGGAAGAACGTCTCGAGCTTGACGACATCGGCGCCGGTCGGAACCCAGTCCGTATTGGCCAGCAGCGCACCGGCTTTCGCGGAAAACACCATGTCGTCCTCGAAGACGGCGCCATAGGGCGCGTCGTCTTGCGCGATGATGGTCCAGCAGGCGCGATGACTGTGCAGGCAAGCGATCTCGCTGCCGGACAGACGCCGCACCGCATACAATGCATGCTGGCGCTGCAACACGAGGTCTGGACGGTCCCTTGCATCGATTGCGGCAACCCGCTCG
Source organism: Mesorhizobium sp. B3-2-1 (assembly GCF_006439515.1). Classification (NCBI taxonomy): domain Bacteria; kingdom Pseudomonadati; phylum Pseudomonadota; class Alphaproteobacteria; order Hyphomicrobiales; family Phyllobacteriaceae; genus Mesorhizobium; species Mesorhizobium sp. B3-2-1. Next base: position 16,274 of record NZ_VFTI01000010.1, read on the forward strand.
AATCCAAGGCCAATGCGCGCAAACTCCGCAGTCGTATGGGCAAGCCGGTCGGGAGATCGATCGAGGTTGATAACCAGGCGCTTCATTCTTCACTAACTTGTTTTTTCTTGTGGTGGCGGCGCTCTATAGCACATGCGGAGCTTGCGTCTTCTGTTTTTTTGGGAAGGACTTTGCTTTATGGCCAAATGAAAGGGACAATACGGCTGTTTAGCCATTCAACTGGCAGGAATCACTGTCGATGTTTGGGGAAGGGGTGGTTTTCAATTTCTATCCCCCGCTCGTCGCAAGGGAGGGTCGAAACAACACTGAGGTCTATACTTATGTTGGCGGTCCTGCCGGCCAGGCAAGCTTAGTCGGTTGCGCCGGTCGAATCGAAGGGGACGACGATGTGTCGCCGATATCTGCAGAAATCGGCGATCCACCGCGCGGTTCGTCCGCCTTCCTTCATGATTCTTTCGGCGACGGGCCTTCTGCGTTTTGCGACAAGAGCATTCGCGGTTCCCTCGGCGTCCCGCTCTTGGCCGAGCAGGCTAGGCAATCGGTCGCCGACGAACTGATCCTGCACGCACAGCGCAGGGACGAGCTGGTAGATCGTCTTGCTGGATGAGGTCGCGAATGCTGGGGTGAAAATTAGATCGTCGGCGGTGATATTGATCTTTTCGGTCGCCTCAAGGAGATCGCGCGCGGCCTGTCTGGAGATGATGTAGCCCCCGGTCCCCGGATGGTTCTTGTAGAGCCTGAACGCGGAAAAGCCAGGTCCAGCGGCGGTCCTTCGCCGGTGGATGAGGGTTCTCTTGAAGTACGTCTCCAACTTGACAATGTCGGCATCGGTCGGAATCCAGCCGTTGTCGGCAAGCAACGGACCGGCATTTGCTGAAAAAATCACGTCGTCCTCGAAGATGGCGCCGTAGCTGGCATCGTCCTGCGCCAGGATCGCCCAGCAGAGGCGGTGGCTGTGCAGGCAGGCGATCTCGCTGCCCAGCAAACGCCGGGGGGCATACATCGGATGTTGCGGTTGCTGCCCGAGTTCGGGGTGGCTGCGCGCATCGACCGCCGCAACACGTTGGAACGCGGCGCCGATCCGGGCGAACTCTGCACTTATGTGAGCAAGTCGGTCCGGGGACCGATCGAGATTGATGACCAGGCACTTCATAGTCGACCGAAATCTAGCGAGATGAACGGGATGCGGCGAATAATATTAGCAAGAAAAGTTTTAGCACGAGATGTGCCTTTGTGCAGGGGGTGTTCGATCGATTTCACGGCCCCCGAAATCGGAAAATCAAAACGGCCCTTGACCTTCTAGTTACTGGAAGCATTACCTCGGGTTCGAAGCAATGACATCAAGGCATTTTCGGAATGACGCATTCAGATCACGATCACCACGCACATGGCTCGCATGGCGGCTGTTGCGCGCCGAAAGGCGCCGCCGCGAATACGGTCCTGCGCGACCCGGTCTGCGGCATGATCGTGGATCCGGCCGCCGGCACGCCGACATCAGAGCATGGCGGCCGCCTCTATCACTTCTGCAGCGAGGGCTGCCGCTCGAAGTTCCAGTCCGAGCCTGAGAACTACCTCACGGCCGCCGACCCTGTGTGCGGCATGAGCGTCGACCGCTCGACGGCGAAACATTTCGTCCGTCATGAAGGCCAGGGCTTCTATTTCTGTTCCGCCGGCTGCAAGGCGAAGTTCGAGGCGGCGCCGCAAACCTATCTCGACGGCAGGCCGGCGCCGGCGCCGATGCCCAAGGGCACGCAATACACCTGCCCGATGCATCCGCAGATCATCCGCGGCAAGCCCGGCTCCTGCCCGATCTGCGGCATGGCGCTCGAGCCAATGGGCGTGCCGACGGGCGATGAAGGGCCAAATCCCGAATTGGTCGATTTCACCAGGCGGCTCTGGGTGAGCGCGGTGCTGTCGATCCCGCTGCTGATCATCGCCATGGCGCCGATGGTCGGCCTGTCGCTGGAGGGCCTGGTCGAGGATCGCGCAAAGGTCTGGATCGAACTGGCCCTGGCGAGCCCCGTGGTGCTCTGGGCCGCCTTCCCGTTTTTCCATCGCGGCTGGGACTCGATCCTCAACCGCAGCCCCAACATGTGGACGCTGATTTCGCTGGGTGTCGGCGCCGCCTATTTCTACAGCGTCGTCGCCACGCTCTTCCCGCAGATCTTTCCGCATGAGTTTCGCGGCCATGGCGGTGCGGTGCCGATCTATTTCGAGGCCGCCGCCGTCATCGTCGCGCTGGTCTTCCTCGGCCAAGTGCTGGAATTGCGCGCCCGCGAAAAGACAGGATCGGCGATCCGCGCTTTGCTTGACCTCGCGCCGAAGACCGCGCGGCGGATCGCCGAGGACGGTGTCGAGACCGATGTGGCACTGGACGAGGTGAAGACCGGCGAGCGCCTGCGCATCCGGCCCGGCGATGCGGTCCCGGTCGACGGGACGGTGCTCGAAGGCCGCTCCTCCATCGACGAATCGATGATCACGGGCGAACCCTTGCCGGTCGAGAAGGCCGAAGGCGATGCGTTGACCGGCGGCACGCTCAACAAGAACGGCTCGCTGATCATGCGCGCCGAACGGATCGGCGCCGAGACCACGCTGTCGCGCATCGTCGAACTTGTCGCCAAGGCACAGCGCTCGCGCGCGCCGATCCAGGGCTTGGCCGACCGCGTTTCCTTCTACTTTGTCCCGGCCGTCGTCCTGGTCGCCATCGTCGCGTTCATCGCCTGGGCGGTCTTCGGCCCCGAGCCCAGTCTGATCTTCGCCATCGTCTCGGCGGTTTCGGTGCTGATCATCGCCTGTCCCTGTGCGCTGGGTCTCGCCACGCCGATGTCGATCATGACCGCCACCGGGCGCGGCGCGCATGCCGGCGTGCTGATCAAGGAAGCCGCCGCGCTCGAACGCTTCGCCTCCGTCGACACCTTGATCGTCGACAAGACCGGCACGCTGACCGAAGGCCGGCCGAAACTGACCGATGTCGTCGCGGCTACTGGCTTTTCCGAGGACGAATTGCTGGTGTACGCCGCGACCCTGGAAAAAGGCTCGGAGCATCCGCTGGCCGAGGCCATCGTCGAGGGGGCGGACCAGCGCGGCGTGAAGATCGCTGAGGCCGGCAGCTTCGAGGCGGTTACCGGCAAGGGCGTTTCCGGCACGGTGTCGGGCAAGAAGGTCGCGCTCGGCAATGCCGCGATGATGGCCGACCTCGCCATCGACGTTTCCGCAATCCAAGCCAGCGTGGAAGCATTGCAGGGCGATGGCAAGACGGCGATGTTCGTCGGCGTCGACGGCAAGCTGGCCGGCATCGTCGCCGTCGCCGATCCGGTCAAGGCGACCACGGCCGAGGCGATCAAGGCGCTACACGGCAGCGGGCTGAGGATCGTCATGGCGACCGGCGACAATGAGCGCACCGCCAAGGCGATCGCTGGACGTCTCGGCATCGACGAGGTTCGGGCAGGTCTGTTGCCGGAACAGAAGGCAGCGCTCGTCGACGAATTGCGCGGCAGGGGTGCCGGCGTCGCCATGGCCGGCGACGGCGTCAACGACGCGCCGGCGCTTGCCGCCGCCGATGTCGGCATCGCCATGGGAACGGGCGCCGATGTCGCGGTCGAAAGCGCCGGCATCACCTTGGTCAAGGGCGACCTTAACGGCATCGTCCGCGCCCGCACCCTGGCCCAGGCGACTATCGGCAACATCCGGCAGAACCTGTTCTTCGCCTTCCTCTACAATGTGCTCGGCGTGCCGGTCGCCGCCGGCGTGCTCTATCCGCTCACCGGCACGCTTCTGTCGCCGATGCTGGCGGCCGCGGCGATGAGTCTGTCCTCCGTCTCGGTGATCGCAAACGCTTTGCGGCTCAGAACGTTGAAACTCTGAGATCAGCCCCCAGATACGAAACCCAACCAACAGGAGACCATGAATGACCTTGGCTAAGAAACTCGTGCTGCTGCTGATGGCCGCCGGAATGCTGCTTGCCGTCTTCCTCGAAAGCGTGCCGGCGCGGAGCGAGGAGATGAAGCACGACATGGGCGCCATGGCCATGGGAGCGGAAAGCCCTTCGACGGCGGGCTACAAGGCGGCGATGGACAAGATGCATACCGACATGATGGCCTCGCAATATACCGGCAACGCCGATGTCGATTTTGTCCGCGGCATGATTCCGCATCATCAGGGCGCGATCGCCATGGCCAAGGTCGAACTGGCCAACGGCAAGGGTCCCGAAATCCGCAAGCTCGCCGAAGGCGTCATCGCCGCGCAGGAAGCCGAAATCAAGCAGATGCAGGACTGGCTCGCCGCCTATCCGGTGAAGTAAGCTTCGCGGCAGCACTAAGCAGGTCCGGCGAGAACTTCTTCCGGGTTCACGTCGAGGCTCGATGCGATCGGGTACCCACGGAGCCATGCCATGGAATCGAGCGTCAGAACCACCACGCTGCCCTGCGGCGAGGCCATACCCGTCCTCGGCCAGGGCACGTGGAAGATGGGCGAGGATTCGCGCCGCCGCGCCGATGAGGTCAGGGCGCTGAAGCTCGGCCTCGACCTCGGCGTCACGCTGATCGACACCGCCGAAATGTATGCCGATGGCGGTGCCGAGGTCGTGGTAGCGGAAGCCATCGCCGGGCGTCGTGACGAAACCTTCCTGGTCTCGAAGGTCCTGCCCTCCAACGCCTCGCGCGCCGGCGTGCGCCGCGCCTGCGAAAACAGCCTGAAGCGCCTGCGCACCGACCGCATCGACCTCTATCTCCTGCATTGGCCGGGCAGCGTGCCGTTGACCGAGACGGTCGAGGCGTTCGAAGCGCTGAAGCAAGCCGGCAAGATCCGGGCATTGGGGCGTCAGCAATTTCGACACCGACGAGATGCAGGAATTGGTGCTCCTGTCCGACGGCGACAAGGTACAGACCAACCAGGTGCTCTACAATCTCGTCCGCCGCGGCCCGGAATTCGATCTCTCGCCCTGGATGAGGAAACGCGGCATCCCGCTGATGGCCTATTCGCCGGTGGAGCAGGGCGCGCTGGCACATAATGCCAGGCTTGCCGAGGTCGCCGCCCGCCATGGTGCGAGCGCGGCGCAAATCGCCTTGGCCTGGGTGATGCGGCAGGACGACGTCATCGCCATTCCCAAGGCCGGCAGCCAGGAGCACGTCCGCCAGAATGTCGCCGCGCTCGATATCAGGCTTACACATCAGGACATCGCCGATCTCGATCGTGCGTCCCCGCAACCGACGCGCAAGCGCGGACTGGAGATGATTTAGCTAGGAAGCAATCCCTGCAGAGCCGACCACTGCCATCATCGATGCGGCCAAATGCTAGAAGCCGGAGCGGAGATATCATCGTTGTCGATGATGATATCGGCAACCTGCTGAGGCCGTGCCTCGGTCAGGTAGAGCTGTTCAGACAGGCGATAGCGTTCCAACATCTCGCCATCGCGTGCCGTTGCACGAAGCTCCGATATTTGAGGATCTACATCCAACCACACCCCAACATCCCAAAGATCGCGCAATTCGGGACGCAATGCGAATACGCCGTCAATGACGAGAATGGCTTGGTCCGGCACCGGTATAAGTTCAGCTGAATGGTCTATCTGCGTTATCGGATCAATCGAGCACAGCATGGTCTGTCCTGCTCGGAAGCCGCCGACCAAATCTGAGCGAATGCGTTCAATATCGAACGCGTTGCGATAGTAGCCTTCACCGCTCGCTCGATCGTAAAGGTAACGATCTCGCCAGGGTTTCTTGAAGTCATCCAGGCTCGCCCGAAACACACCTGTCACGGTCGCGCTCAGAGTGTGGGCGAGCTCATCGGCAAATGTTGTCTTGCCGGAGGCGGTACGACCGTCAATGGCTACAACAACCGGACCCTCAACATATGAAGTAACGACATCTGCCAAGCGAGTCGTCAAACCGGCCCGCACCTCGGAGACATGTGCCTGTCGAGGTGCAATCCACGTTGACGATCCTCGTATCCATTTGGTTGTCATCAGCGGTCATTGGTGCCGGCAACAGTTGCGTGCATCGAACCTAGATGGGAAGAACCGTCATGGAAACCCGCATCAAGATTGCCGCACCACTCGAAGATGTGGATAGCGAACGCCTGCACCTCCGGGGGAGATTGGCGGTATCGCCGCCGCCTCTCCTATTTCCCCGCCAGCCCCTTCAGCCGGTAAAGCGCCTCCAGCGCTTCCTTCGGCGTCATCTCGTCGGGGTTGATGTCGCCCAGTGCTGCGCCCAGCGCGTCGCTCTTCACCGGCCTTGGCGCTTCCCGCTTCAGCGCCACCGAAAACAGCGGCAGGTCGTCGACCAGCCGGTTGGTCTTGCCGGAGACCTCGCCTTCCTCCAACTGATGCAACACCGCCTTGGCCCGGTCGACCACCGCTTCCGGCAGGCCGGCGAGCCGCGCCACCTGCACGCCGTAGGACCGGTCGGCCGCGCCCTTGCCGACCTCGTGCAGGAAGACGACGTCGCCTTCCCATTCCTTGACCCGCATGGTGACGTTGGAGAGCCGCGCCAGCTTGCCGGCGAGCGACGTCATTTCGTGGAAATGGGTGGCGAAGATCGCCCGGCAGCGGTTCTTCTCATGCAGATATTCCACCGCCGCCCAGGCGATAGACAGGCCGTCGAACGTCGCGGTGCCGCGGCCGATCTCGTCGAGGATCACCAGCGCCCGTTCGCCGGCCTGGTTGAGGATCGCCGCCGTCTCGACCATCTCGACCATGAAGGTCGAGCGGCCGCGCGCCAGATCGTCCGAGGCGCCGACGCGCGAGCATAGCCGGTCGACGACGCCGATATGGGCAGACGCCGCCGGCACGAAGGAGCCGGTCTGGGCCAGGATCGCGATCAGCGCGTTTTGCCGCAGGAACGTCGACTTACCACCCATGTTTGGGCCGGTCAGCAGCCAGATCGCGCCGTTCTTGGCATTCCCCTTGGGCGAGAGGTCGCAATCATTGGCGACGAACGGGCCTTCGCCCGAACGGCGCAGCGCCTGTTCGACCACTGGATGCCGGCCACCCGAAATCTCGAAGGCCAGGCTGGAATCCACGACCGGCCGGCACCAGGCTTCGCTTTCCGACAAAAGCGCGAGTGCTGCCGACACGTCGAGCACGGCGAGCGCATCGGCGCCGGCGCGGATAGCCTCGGCCTCGCCGACGGCTTCCGCCGTCAGCGCATCGAAGGCGGCCAGTTCGATGCTCAGCGCACGGTCGGCGGCATTGGCGATCTTGGTCTCGAGTTCGGCGAGTTCCGTCGTGGTGAAGCGCATGGCATTGGCCATGGTCTGGCGGTGGATGAACCGCGCCTTGGCGCCATCGCTGCCGGTCATGACGGCATGATGGTTGGCCGTCACCTCGATGTAGTAACCGAGCACGTTGTTGTGCCGGATCTTCAGCGAACGGATGCCGGTCTCCTCGATCAGCGAGCGCTCCAGCGCGGCGATCACTTTGCGCGACTCGTCGCGCAGCGCCCGCATCTCGTCGAGTTCGGCATGGTAACCGCCGCGAACGAAACCGCCGTCACGTTTGAGCAGCGGCAGTTCCTCGCCGAGCGCCTGGGTGAGATGCTGGGCAAGTGCCCTGGGCAGCGTCTGGATGGCGGCCATTGCGCCGGCCAGTTCCTGGGGCAAGGCGACCGCGGCAAAGGTTTCGGCAATGGCGCCGGCCGCCTCGAAGCCGGCGCGCAGCGCGCCGAGGTCGCGTGGGCCGCCGCGGTTGAGCGCCAGCCTGGACAGCGCACGCGGCATGTCGGCGACGCTCTTCAGGCTCATCCGTACTGCCTGGCAAAGCCGCACTTCGGAACGGAAGAACGACACTGAGTCCAAGCGCGCGGCGATGGCCGCCGGATCGGTCAGCGGCGCCATCAACCGGTCGGCGAGCAGCCTTGCGCCGCCGCCGGTTACCGTGCGGTCGATCGCCTTGAACAGCGAACCCTCGCGGCTGCCGGACAGCGTGCGCAACAGTTCGAGATTGCCGCGCGTCGCCGGATCGATGAACAGGGTCGAGCCCTGCTCCTCGCGTTCGGGCCGCGACAGCGGCGGCCGCTCGGCCTTCTGCGTCTTCTCGACATAGGCGATGGCGCCCGAGATGGCCGACAGTTCGGCGCGCGAAAACGTGCCGAAACTGTCCGGTGTCGCCACCCCGAAGAAGCGCGCGATCCGCCCCGTGGCCGATGCCGAATCGAACAGGCTCGGCGGCTGTGGGCTGGCGACGCGGCCGAGCACATCGAAAACCGGCCTCAGTTCGGGATCATGGAACACCGGCTCGGCGACGATCAGCTCGCGCGGATCGACGCGGAAGATGTCGGCGAGCAGCCGGTCGGCGGTTGTCTCGGCAACGCGGAAGGCGCCGGTCGAGATGTCGATCCAGGCAATTGCAAAGCTTCCTTGGTTCCCTGTCGCGCTGCCGCGCTCCCCGCTTCTTGGCTCCGCCCCGCCCTTCACCCTGCCCAACGCCATCAGGAAGCTCGATTCCGACGGCGCCAGCAATTTGTCCTCGGTGATGGTGCCCGGCGTCACCAGCCGCACCACGTCGCGGCGCACCACCGATTTGGAGCCGCGCTTCTTGGCTTCGGCTGGGTCCTCGATCTGCTCGCAGACGGCGACGCGGAATCCCTGGCCGATCAGCTTCTGCAGATAGTCGTCGGCCGCATGCACCGGCACGCCGCACATCGGAATGTCGTGGCCCTGATGCTTGCCGCGCTTGGTGAGCACGATGCCGAGCGCCCGGCTCGCCTTCTCGGCATCGTCGAAGAACAGCTCGTAGAAATCGCCCATGCGGTAGAACAGCAGCGAATCCGGGTTCGCCGCCTTGATCTCGATGAACTGCTCCATCATCGGCGTGACGGCGGCCGTGCCGGGCTGTGGCGGCGTCATCGCCTCGGGGGCGTCGGGCTCGTTCGGGCTGTGCATGTTCATGGCGCGGCACGCTAGCAGATGTGATGGCGGGGTTTAATGCCGGGCCATCGAAAAGCAGGGGAAGACCGCGAGCCATCGTCCGTGGGACGGCTATTCAGGTGCATTGCCCGATGCCGTGATCGCGCATGCGCATGAAATCACGGCATCCAGGGTAGCGCGGAACGGCTCCTGACCGGCTGCGTCCGCTTTGAAGCAGCTTTGCAGAGCTTCGTGGTTTACACGCGGCGGCCCGTGGTCTTAATTCGCAAGCACACAGGCACCCGCCTCAAGGAGGTGTCGCACCGGCGAGGAAATCAAAAGCATCATGGCCAGGAAAACCGAGAACAACGGTCCATCCGTCAGCGCGCAGGAAGCGCTCGAATTCCATGCCATGGGCCGGCCCGGCAAGCTGGAGATCGTCGCCACCAAACCGATGATGACGCAGCGGGATCTGAGCCTCGCTTATTCGCCTGGTGTCGCCGTGCCGGTGCGCGCCATCGCCGAGGATCCATCCAGAGCCTTCGACTACACGACGCGCGGCAACATGGTCGCCGTCATCTCGAACGGCACCGCCATTCTTGGCCTCGGCAATCTCGGCGCGCTGGCCTCGAAGCCGGTGATGGAAGGCAAGGCGGTGCTGTTCAAGCGCTTCGCCGATGTCGATTCCATCGACCTCGAGGTCGACACCGAGGATGCCGACGAGTTCATCAACTGCGTGCGCTTCCTCGGTCCCTCCTTCGGCGGCATCAACCTGGAAGACATCAAGGCGCCGGAATGCTTCATAATCGAGCAGCGTCTGCGCGAACTGATGGACATCCCGGTCTTCCATGACGATCAGCACGGCACCGCCATCATCTCGGCCGCCGGCCTGATCAATGCGCTGGAGGTAACCGGCCGCGACATGAAGACCACGAAGCTGGTCTGCAATGGCGCGGGTGCGGCCGGCATCGCTTGCATCGAGCTGATGAAGGCGATGGGTTTTTCGCCCGAAAACATCACCTTATGCGATACCAAGGGCGTGGTCTTCCAGGGCCGCACCGAGGGCATGAACCAGTGGAAATCGGCGCATGCGGTCAAGACAGAGGCGCGTTCCCTGGCCCAGGCGCTCAACGGCGCCGATGTCTTCCTCGGCCTTTCCGCCAAGGGGGCGCTGACCACCGCCATGGTGCAGTCGATGGCCAAGAACCCGATCATCTTCGCCATGGCCAATCCCGATCCCGAGATCACGCCCGAGGAAGTGGCCGAGATCCGCACCGACGCCATCATGGCCACCGGGCGTTCGGATTACGCCAATCAGGTCAACAACGTGCTCGGCTTCCCCTATATCTTCCGCGGCGCGCTGGATGTCAGGGCGACCACCATCAATGACGACATGAAGATCGCCGCCGCGCGTGCACTGGCCGACCTGGCGCGCCAGGACGTGCCCGACGACGTCGCCGCCGCCTATCAGGGCAACCGGCCGAAATTCGGGCCCAACTACATCATCCCGGTGCCGTTCGACCCGCGCCTGATCTCGGCCATTCCGATTGCCGTGGCCAAGGCGGCAATGGATTCGGGCGTCGCCCGCAAGCCGATCCTCGATCTCGACCGCTACGCGCAGGAGCTTTCCGCCCGCCGCGACCCGATCGCCTCGACCCTACAGCGCATCTACGACCGCGTGCGCCGCCAGCCCAAGCGCATCGTCTTCGCCGAGGGCGAGGAGGAGCAGGTGATGCGCGCCGCCGTCTCCTATGTGAACCAGCGGCTCGGCACCGCCATCCTGCTCGGCCGCGACGACGTCATCAAGGAGAACGCCAGGCACGCCGGCATCGACTTGAACAAGCAAGGCATCGAGATCATCAATGCGCGCCTGTCGCGTCGCAATTCGATCTACACCGACTACCTCTACGAACGCATGCAGCGCAAAGGCTTCCTGTTCCGCGACTGCCAGCGCCTGATCAACAACGACCGCAATCATTTCGCCGCCTGCATGGTGGCGCTGGGCGACGCCGACGGCATCGTCACCGGCGTCACCCGCAACTATTCCACCGCGCTCGACGACATCAGGCGCGTCATCGACGCCAAGCCCGGCCATCGCGTCATCGGCGCCTCGATCGTGCTCGCGCGCGGCCGGACGGTCATCGTCGCCGACACCGCCGTCCACGACATGCCCAACGCCGAGCAGATCGCCGACATCGCCGAGGAAGCGGCCGGCTTCGCCCGCCGCATGGGCTATGAGCCGAGGCTCGCCATGCTCGCTTATTCCACCTTCGGTCACCCGCAGGGCGAGCGTTCCGAACGCATCCAGGAAGCCGTGCGCATCCTCGACAAGCGCCGCGTCGATTTCGAATATGACGGCGAAATGGCCGCCGACGTCGCGCTCAACCCCCGCGCCATGGCGCAATACCCGTTCATCCGTTTGACCGGCCCGGCCAACGTCCTGATCATGCCGGCTTTCCACTCAGCCTCGATCTCGACCAAGATGCTGCAGGAACTGGGCGGCTCGACCGTCATCGGTCCGCTGCTGGTCGGCCTGAACAAGCCGGTACAAATCGTATCGCTGAACGCCAAGGACTCGGACATCGTGAACATGGCGGCGATCGCGGCGTATACGGCGGGGACTTGAGGCAGACGGACTGACGAAAGCTGGCGATCAGGCTGGGACCCTCACCCTGGCGCGAACACCCGCGCCGCCTCGACCACCTCTTCCGCCCGGTCCTGCCGCAGCAGATCGATTGGAATGCGGCCGTCGAGCTGTGCCGCTGGGCGGGTCAGCCATAGCCAGGTCAGTCTCGGGTTGCCGATCAGCTCCAGCACGTCGCTTATGCCCGCCACCGGCCTGCCGTCGACGAACTGCGCCAGCGGGAAGACGTGCTTGCGGCCGCCCTTGCGCAGCGCGATGACGTCGCCGCGTCTCTGCCAGCGGTGCAAGGTGGAGCGGGCGATGCGCAGGTTTTCTTCCAGATAGGTCGAGCCGGCGACGCGGCCGGCCCAGTCCTCGATCAGCATCGATTCGAGGTCGTCGGACGGGGGAAACGCGGGTGGTGTTTCGGCCTCAGCCGACAGCGTTGTCGTCCCGGTTGTGCCGGCTTCGCTGCGGCGCGCGGCTTCGGCCGCGAGCGCACGCACGAATTTCGAGGCAAGGCCGGGAAGGTCGGCATGGATGGCGTCGATGGCGCGCTGGTGCTTGGGCGACAGCAAAGTGACGGCGGACGCTATGCTGCCGGCGATCTTGCCGACCGAGACCTTTGTCGGACCGTTGATGGCCTCGTCATAGTGGGCAAGCGCACGCTCGACCTTTTCCGCGACCATGTCGGCGAAATCGTCCTGCGTGATGCCGGTCGTCTTGGTCTGAAATCTGGTCATGCATCTGTCTTCTTGGTCGCGCGCTCTCCTCCCTCAGCCGCGGCCGGTTGTTGAACGGTTACGGCGGAAAGCGGAAAGCGCGACGGCAACAGATGCAGCGACCCGACAGGTTGCTGTCCTGCATTGCTCCACACCCGATTAGCTTGCCGAAATGTCAGTCACGGCACGCTCGCATGTAGGAGCGGTATGTGACAACTGCGCGACGGTGGGCGAGACGGCGAAGCTGCCGATCTCCCCCCTCGTGGGGGAGATGCCCGGCAGGGCAGAGGGGGGCGCAAAGGATCGCTACACAGTGATGCTTGTGTTCACACGCGCGGCCGCTCAGCGTCGCCGGGGGCATGCCGTCGGTTGGCAGGGAAAACCTCGAGATGTCGGCGGGACAGCGCCCCCCTCTGGCCTGCCGGCGTTCGTCGTTCGGAAGCCAAGCAATTGGCTTTCCGCCCGCTTCGCGGACCACTCCTCAACCCCCACGAGGGGGAGATCGGCAGCTTCACCCTACAACAACCCCGCCTGCTCGGCCTCTTTGCGCAGGTTCTGGCGTGGCCTTGGGCCGATCTGCTGGATCACCAATCCGGCCGCCAGTGAGCCAAGATCGCCGCAGGTCTGGAGGTCGCAGCCCTGTGTATAACCATGCAGGAAACCGGCGGCGTAGAGATCGCCGGCGCCCGTCGTGTCGACCAGTTCCTTGATGGCGGTCGCCTTTATGACCACGGTCTCGTCGCCGCGCACGATGACCGAGCCCTTTTCGGAACGGGTCACCGCCGCGATCTTGCAATCCTTGCGGATCTGCGCCACCGCCTCGTCGAACGACGAAGTCTGGTAAAGCGACTTGATCTCGTGGCTGTTGGCAAAAACGATGTCGACTGTGCCCGAACGCATCAGGTCGAGGAACTCGTCGCGGTAGCGGTCGACGCAGAACGAATCGGAGAGAGTCATGGACACTTCGCGGCCGGCCGCGTGGGCCAGCCTGGCCGTCTGCCGGATGGCTTCCTTGGCGCGCGGCGGGTCCCACAGATAACCCTCGAAATAGGTGACCTTGGCGCCCGACGCCTTGTCGGCCTCGACATCTTCCGGCCCGAGTTCGATGCAGGCGCCGAGATAGGTGTTCATCGAGCGCTCGCCATCGGGGGTGACGAAGATCATCGAGCGCGCCGTCGGCGGCTCGCCCTCGAGCGGCCTGGTGTCGAAGGCGACGCCCTGCGCGTGGATATCGTGCGCATAGATTTCGCCCAGCGCATCGTTGGAGACCTTGCCGAAGAAGGCGGCGCGTCCGCCAAAGGAGGCGACACCAGCCGCCGTGTTGCCGGCGCTGCCGCCGGAGGCCTCGATCGCCGGACCCATGCGGCTGTAGAGCAATTCGGCGCGGTGGGTGTCTATGAGGTTCATCGCGCCCTTGATGATGCCGTTGGTCTGGAGGAAGTCCTCCTCGCACTGGGCGATGATGTCGACAATCGCATTGCCGATGCAAAGCACGTCATATTCCGGCATCAATGTCTCCGCCAAAACCCGGGCCGGCTTCTTGCCATGCCCGCGCGGGTCTACAGCATGATCCTGAAAACTGGCAACCGATTTTCTGTCGTTGCCGGCGTTGCGGCGAGGCCCATCTTTGTCGAAGAAGCCAGCAACTACGTGCCTGTAAAGCGGTTCTGCCCATGGTTTTCGTTGTACCCCCAGGCGTTACGACAATTCGATCGTGGCCGAAGCATTTCGTCGTGGCGTTGCCTAAAAGGGCTTGTTCGATCTCGACCCGAAGGCGGCAAGCCCATGTCTGCAAAGAGCGATACGACCACCGACCTGGCGCTGCTCGGCGTGCTGGCGGTGCTGTGGGGCGCCTCCTACACCTTCATCAAGATCGGCGTCGAGACCATCCCGCCCATCACCTTCATCGCCGCTCGCACCCTGATCGCCGGCGCCATCCTGTTCGCCATCATCCGCTGGCGCGGGCTTGCCATGCCGGGCGATGCGGCAAGCTGGCGCCGCTTCGCCTTCCAGGCTTGCCTCAACAGCGTCGTCCCGTTCACGTTGATCGCCGCCGCCGAGCGCTCGGTCGACGCCGGCCTTGCCACCATCCTCAACGCCACCTCGCCGATCTTCACCTTCCTGCTGACGGCGCTCATCACCCGCCATGAGCCGGTCACAGTGCGCAAGCTGGTCGGCGTCGGCGCCGGCATCGCCGGCATCTGCCTCATCGTCGGCACGCAGGCGCTTGGCGGCATCGGCCACCAGCTCTGGGCGCAGCTGGCCATCGTCGCGGCAACCGTGTGCTATGCGGGCGCCCCGATTTTCGGCCGTGGCTTCAAGGGCCTCGATCCGATGCTCCCCGCCGCCGGTTCGATGCTGTGCGGCGCGGTCATGCTGGTGCCGCTCAGCCTGGCGGTCGACCAGCCGTGGACGCTGGCGCCTTCGGCGGCTTCCATCCTCGCGCTGCTCGGCCTGTCCGTGTTTTCGACGGCACTGGCTTTCGTCATCTATTTCCGTCTGATCCACACGCTGGGTTCGGTCGGCACCACGTCTCAGGCCTATCTGCGCGTGCCGATCGGTGTCGGCATCGGCGCCGTCTTCCTCGGTGAAAGCCTAGGCCCCACGGCTTGGCTCGGCATGGGTTTTGTCGTCGCAGGCGTGGCTGCCATGACCATACCGGTCCGCAGGCCGGCCTTCGCCCGATATGCAAATTTCGAGAGCGTCCAAAGGCGAGCAACGCTCCGCGCTTGTGCTCGCGGGCCGTGCTGCCTATCTCGGGAGCGTCCTGCCTTGAGCGGTTCAGTGTTTGATGGAATCTCTGACCCGCTCTAATTTCTTTTTTTTTACGCAATCCCGGACGGAAAACCGCTACGCACTTTTCCTGGAATTGCTCTTGCGGCTGTGTCCGCTGACTTGGGGTTGAAGCACGGTGATTTTCGACGCTGCCCGCACCGCGGCCCGGGAGCTGCTCTCTCCTCCATTTCGCGCCGTGTTCATCAAGACGCTCGGCCTGACCCTGCTGGCGCTGGTCGCCCTGTGGTTAGGCCTGACCAGCCTTGTCGAATGGCTGGCCCTGCCGTGGCTCCAGACATTGTTGCCCGGCATGCCATCCTGGGCCGGCTGGCTGGGCGGCATCATCGCGGCAATAGCGCTTGCCTTCGGCATGGCGCTGCTCGTCGCGCCGGTCACGGCAGTGGTCGCCGGTTTGTTCCTCGACGATATCGCTGACGTGGTCGAGCGCACCGACTATCCCGGCGACCCGGCCGGACGCGCCATGCCGGCATTGCGGTCGCTGGCGCTGGCGATAAAATTCTTCGGCGTCGTCATCCTGGGTAATATCGTGGCGCTCATGCTTCTGCTGGTGCCAGGCATCAACATCGCCGCCTTCTTCATCGTCAACGGCTACTTGCTCGGACGCGAATTCTTTGAATTCGCCGCCATGCGCTTTCGCCCCGAGGAAGATGCGAGGGCCCTGCGCAGGCAGTATGCCGGTACGGTGTTTCTCTCCGGGCTGGTGATCGCGGCCTTCCTTGCCGTGCCGCTGCTCAACCTGCTGACGCCGCTCTTCGCCGCCGCCATGATGGTGCATCTGCACAAGGCGGTCTCGGCGCGGGAAATGGCCCGTCCCGCACGCGGTTGAGCCTTCAGCGCAAGAGAAAACCGCGCCCCAGCTCGTCGTCCGGTTCGACAATGAACTCGGCTCGTCCCGAATAATAGGCACGGCCGCCAACGCGGGCGACGATCGCTTCATGCGCGCCGGCCTGTGCCGTTCGCGCCACGGCCCCCGAAAAGCGCGAGCCGGCGATGCTCTCGAAAACGCGCGTCTGCCCGATGGCGATCTCGCCCTTGGCATGCATGGCCGCCAGCCGGGCGGTGACGCCGGAACCAGTCGGCGAACGGTCGACCTCCGCCTCGGCGAAGACGCAGACATTCCTGGTGACCTCCTCGGAAAAGGCGTCCTTTCCATCGGTCAGGATAGTGCCATAGAGGAAGGCGAGATCATCATGATCGGGATGCGATAGCGGAAATTCGGCCTTGAGCCGGTTCGTCAGCGCGGTTGCCGCGTCGACGAAATCGCGCACGCGGTTGCGGCCGAATTCCAGCCCGAATTGATGGCAGTCGGCCAGCGCGTAGAAAGCCCCGCCATAGGCGATATCGAAACCGATCTTGCCATATTCCGTCAGTTCGATCTGCTGGTCGCGGGCGAACAGGAAGGCCGGCATGCTCTCGAACGACACCGAGCCGGCCTTGCCGTCGCTGACCGCGACCGAGGCGACGATCAGACCGCACGGCGCCTCGATGTTCACGGTGGTGAACGGCTCCTGTTTCGCCACCAGCCCTTGATCGATGGCGTAGCGGCCGAGCGCGACGATGGCGTGGCCGCACATGGTGGAATAGCCCTCATTGTGCATGAACAGCACGGCGAGGTCGGCGCCGGGCAGGTCCGGCTCGACCAGCAGGGCGCCATACATGTCGTAGTGGCCGCGCGGTTCGAAGATCAGCAGTTTGCGCAAATGATCGAGATGATCACGCACATAGGCGCGCTTCTCCAGGATGGCGCCCTTGGGAATGCTGGGATAGCCGCCCGTGACGATCCGGAGAGGCTCGCCGCCCGTATGCATGTCGACAACAGTGAGGTTCATGCGTCCGGGCCCGTCCTAGCCCTGGGATTTGCCGTACAGCGCCTGCAATTTGCCGAACGGCATGGCGGCGCGGGTGAAGCCGAACGTGCCGTCCTGCTGGATTTCGCGCGCCGCCGTCTCCAGCATGCCGTAGGCGAAATTGGTCAGCCAGGGGCCAAGCGAAATCCGTTTGATGCCGGCCATGGCAAGGTCGGCGATGGTGAAGCCGGGCCTCGCCATGACGTTGACCGGCTTGCC
The DNA here is from genome assembly GCF_006439515.1 of Mesorhizobium sp. B3-2-1. Classification (NCBI taxonomy): domain Bacteria; kingdom Pseudomonadati; phylum Pseudomonadota; class Alphaproteobacteria; order Hyphomicrobiales; family Phyllobacteriaceae; genus Mesorhizobium; species Mesorhizobium sp. B3-2-1. The sequence continues at coordinate 33,325 of NZ_VFTI01000010.1, forward strand.
GACCGCCGAGCAGATCGTGCGCACCATCTCGATGTCGCCGATGCCCGGCGCATAGAGCACGTCGGCGCCGGCCTTTTCGAAAGCCTGCAGCCGCTTGATCGTGTCGTCGAGGTCGGACTTGCCCCACAGGAAATTCTCGGCCCGCGCCGTGAAGACGAAATCGCGCTTCAGCGCCCGCGCCGCCTCCACCGCGGCCGCGACACGCTCGACCGCGTGCGAAAACTCATAGATGGGCTTATCCGGATCGCCGGTGTGGTCCTCGATCGAGCAGCCGGCAAGCCCGGCGGCTTCCGCCGCGAAGATGGTCTCGGCGGCCTGCTCGGCGCTGTCGCCCTTGCCCTTCTCGAGATCGGCCGAAACCGGCAGGTCGGTGGCGGCCGTCACGTCGCGGCAATGATGGATCATCTGGTCGAAGCTCACGGCTCCATCCGGCAAGCCGCGCGAAAAGGCAAAGCCGGCGCTGGTCGTGGCCAATGCCTTGAAGCCGAAGGAGCCAAGCAGCTTCGTCGTGCCTGGGTCCCAGGGATTGGGCATGACGAAGGTCGAGGCATGCAGGTCGCGAAAAATCTTGCCCTTGTCCATGGATGCTCCCCCATAACGAGTGTCGGGGCGGATGCTAGCGCGCTGTTTGCGGCCGGGCAAACGAATGCGGTTGGTTCAGAAGCGTTTCTCGTTGTCTGCTGCCAATTTCTCGAAAGCGTCGGAATCGGCGACATAGCCCGCCGTTCTCTTATCCCAGCGGTAGGTTACGGAAATGTCGTTCGAGACGGCCTTCGGAGCCGGTTCGTCGCAAGGCTCTTCGCCAGGCGCTGTCTTGTCGGTTATCGTCGCCTTGATCGCCGCGTAGGGCGGCCCATCGCTCAAAGCCTGAACGGCCAGGTCTTGGGAGCGCCGATAGGAACAGACATTTTCGTCGAACGTGTTGATGAGGTCGATCAGCTCAAAACGGTCGTCTCGCACCAGGATAAGCGGCGTCGACATGTAGCCTTGGTTCGAGTTGAAATGCGTGCTGGAGATCATCAGCGCATCGTCACTGGCGCCGAGCGAAAGTTTACCGGGGTGGCGAAAGAAGGTGAAACGGTCGGTCGCCACATTGACGGCGTCGAGCAGCCTCGGTTTGCCGGTGAGGTCGTAAAGCGCCAGCACCGCATAGCCCTCCGCGCTGTCGGGCGACTCGCCGAGGTCGAACAGCATGGCCAGCCGGTCCTTGCCGCCGGCTTTGATGCCAAGCACGCCGGCGCTGAAAATGCTCGGTGATTCCGGTGGCGAGCTGTCATTGTCGGGACCGGCAATGTGCCGCATCTCGATCGGCGAGGAGCCGACATAATAGTCACCCTTCGCCGTCAGATCCGGAATGACCATCCTGATGAGATCGGCATAGGTCGTATCGGCGTGGCCGGTAATGGGTTTGCGAAGGTCCGGGCTGGCGGCGTCCTGGGCGCTGGCCGCGCCGCACAGCAATGGCAGCAACAGGCAGGCAAAGACGAGCCGATGCAAAAATCCTGACATGCTTGATATCGTCCCCTCACCGCAAGCATCGCGAAGCTAACATGGCTTGCGGGGCGCCGCAGCTAGCCAAACCGGTTGGCAAAGTCAGTGGATCGGCACCAGCCCGGCGAGTTCGCGCATGTCGTCGAACAGGATGCCGCCGGCCTGGATCAGGCCGTCGCGGTCGGAATAGGGATCGCCATGATAGGAGAACACCCGCATGCCGGCGGCGATGCCGGCCTGCGTGCCGGCGACGCTGTCCTCGATGACGATGCAGTCGGCGGGCTCGAAGCCCATGGTCCTGGCCGCATGCAGGAACAGGTCGGGGAACGGCTTGCCCCGCGACACCATGGTGGCGCTGAACATGGCATGCTCGAACAGAGGCAACAGCCCGGTCTGACCAAGCGTTATGTGCATTTTGGAGATCCTGGCCGAGGTGGCGACGCAATAGGCGAGGCCGGCCGCACGGACCGCCTCGATGAACTCCCGGACGTAAGGGATCGCTTCGACGCCATGGGCGAACAGATCCGGCAGGCCGGCATTCCAGCGCTCGACGAAATCGGCGCCGAGCCTGACGCTGGTCGTCTCTTCGATCTCCTTCTGCACCGACACCATGCTGCGGCCGGAGAAGTTCTTGCGGCAATATTCGAAGGTCGTTGGGTACCCGGCCGCGCTAAGCCATTCGGCCAGGCGTCGATTGGCCAGGTTCTCGGTATCGACCAGGATCCCGTCGCAGTCGAAGATGACGAGCTTTGGCAGCGGCCGTGTTTCAATCATATCGGATCAGTCTACCCGGCAAACGGTTCAATATGCCGAAACGCAGCCATGCATCAGGCGGTGCCGGTCGATCCGAAGCCGCCCGAGCCGCGCGCCGTGCCGCCGGCGAGCGAACGTTCTTCCACCGCCACCTGCGTCACTGCGGCGAAAACGATCTGGGCAATGCGCATGCCGCGCGTGACGGCAAAATCCTCGTCGCCGAGATTGACCAGCAGCACCTTCACCTCGCCGCGATAATCGCTGTCGACCGTGCCCGGTGAATTGAGGACGGTAAGGCCATGTTTGAAGGCAAGGCCCGAGCGTGGCCGCACCTGGCCTTCCATGCCTTCGGGAATTTCCAGGATCAGCCCGGTCGGCACCAAAGCGCGTTTGCCCGGCAGGATCAGAAGCGGCCGGTCTTCGGGCACCGCTGCGCGCAAATCCATGCCGGCGGCGCCGGCACTTTCATAGGCGGGAAGGGGAAGACCCTCACCATGCGGCAACCTGACGAAGCCGACGGTCGGACCGATGACGGAGGGAGTTTGGAGGGCTGCGCGCATAAAATCGATCCTATCGGCGCGATTGCCGATTCGGTCAACTCGACCGCGGAGCTATCAACGGCTTTCTTTCGGGCATCACTATGGCCTAGCGCACTTCCATCGGAACCACCGTCGTCTCCTTGATCTCCTCCATGACGAAGGAGGCGGACACATCGGATAGCGCCACCTTGGCGATCAGCCGCTGGTAGAGCCGGTCATAGGCCTTCACGTCGGCGACGCGGGCGCGCAGCACATAGTCGAGATCGCCAGACATGCGGTAGACGCCGATGATCTCGGGCAAGCCCGCCACCGCGGCGCGGAATTTCTGCAGCCAGTCCGGATCGTGATTGGATGTGCGGATCAGGATGAACACCGAAAGGCCGAGCCCGAGCTTTTCGGCGTCGACCAGCGCCACGCGGCCAGTGATGACGCCATCTTCCTCCATCCGCTTCACGCGACGCCAGCAGGCATTGCGCGACAACGCCACCCGGTCCGACAACTGGTCGACCGACAAGGTGCCGTCGCGTTGCAATTCGGCGAGCAGTTTTCGATCGATTTCGTCGATTGCCAGTGTCATGCGGGATATTTGTCCCATGAAATGGCAAAATACAAGGATATTTTGGGACCAATGAACCGGTGAGGCGTGTCAGGATACTCATATCGGAACGCAAACGCTGAAGGGGAACCAGCATGTCGGTCGCAAGAATTTTTACCTCACATCCGGCCAAGGTCGGTGAAACCTATTTCGGCCACATGGCCTTCGCCGCCTGGTTCTCGTCGCGCCTGCTGATGGCGGCGGGAGCAGCATTTGTTCACGCTTTCTTGCCATTTCTCTTCGAGACTACCGCCAGCCGAATCATCCGCGAGCTCTACGAGCGGACGCACAACAGAGGCACACACGCGATCAACGAGCCGGTGGCTCTTCCGGATCGCGCCTAGGGGACGACAAGCGATGTGCCGGTGGGCCGCCTATCTCGGTGAAGCCGTCTTTCTCGAAGACATCCTCACGGCGCCCTGTCACTCGCTGATCGCCCAGAGCCACTGCGCCCAGGAAGCGAAGTCGCCGACCAATGGCGACGGTTTCGGCCTTGCCTGGTACGGCGACCGGCCCGAGCCCGGTCTCTACCGCGACATCCTGCCGGCGTGGTCCGATCCCAACCTGAAGAGCCTGTGCCGGCAGATCAAATCCGGCCTGTTCCTCGCCCATGTGCGGGCCTCGACCGGCGGCGCCACCAGCCGCATGAATTGCCATCCGTTCATCTCCGGCCGCTGGTCGTTCATGCACAACGGCCAGATCGGCGGCTTCGAGAAGATCCGCCGCGCGCTGGAGAACTCGCTGTCCGACGCCGTCTTCGACCAGCGCGAAGGCACCACCGATTCCGAACTCTTCTTTCTCCTGATGATCGACGAAGGATTGGCTGCTGATCCGCAAGGCGCCGTTTCCCGCGCCACCAGCCGCGTGCTCGACGCCTCGCGCCGCGCTGGCCTCGAGCCGGCGCTGAAACTCACCGCCGCCTTCTCGGACGGACAGGCGCTGTATGCGGTCCGCTATGCCAGCGACGCCCAGGCGCCGACGCTCTACACAGCGATGTTCGGCAAGGGCGGAGGCCGCTGCATCGTCTCCGAGCCCTTCGATCGCGAGGGCGGCGACTGGCAGGCAGTCCCGCCATCGAGCTTCGTCACCATGACAAGGGATGGCATCGACATCCGCCCCTTTGCGCCAACTGCGGCGAAACTGGCGCTGGTTGGATAGGCTTTCGCCGCGTTGAGTAACGTCGCGGGACAGAGGGGGGCGCCGTAGAGTGCCGACCTCAACGCAATCCCAATCAAAGGCCGACTTCCAAGGAATGCTCAACTCCGCTTGAAGCCGCGCCGCTGTCCGCCATCTTGAAGGGCAGGCGGCAAGCAAGCTGGAGCATTCGTCATGGACCCGGTCTTTTCCACAACCACCGATCTCGCCGCCGCCATCGCCAATCGCAAGATCTCTGCCGTCGAGGCGCTCGACGCCCATCTCGCGCGGATCGACAAACACAACCCTGCCGTCAACGCAGTCATCTCACTCGACAGGGAAGGGGCTCGCGAGCGTGCCAAGAAGGCCGACGCGGCACTGGCGCGCGGTGCCGTACTTGGGCCGCTGCACGGCGTTCCCTTCACGCTGAAGGACATGCACGAGACATTCGGCGTGAGGACCACAGTCGGCTTCCCGCCCTTCGCCGACTATGTGGCGAAAGAAGACAGCCCGGTCGTTATCAGGCTGAAGGCGGCCGGCGGTGTGCTAATGGCCAAGACCAATGTCGCCACCATGTTGTCCGACTGGCAGTCGGACAATCCGCTGTTCGGCCGCACCTGCAATCCCTGGAACCTCCAGCGCACCCCGGGCGGATCCAGCGGCGGCGCCGCTGCCGCCGTCTGCACAGGCATGACACCGTTCGACGTCGGCACCGACATGCAGGACTCGATCCGCCTTCCGGCGGCTTTCTGCGGCGTCTATGGGCTTAAGCCGACCGAACATCGCGTTTCGCTGGCCGGCGCCTTTCCGGATCCTGACGGTGCCGCGCGCGGCGTGCGGCTGATGTCCTGTCTCGGCCCACTGGCGCGCAGCGTCGAGGATCTGTCGTTGATCTATCGGATCATCGCCGGCCCGGACAGCCGCGACACCGACCTTGCGCCGGTGCCGGTCGAGGCCATGCCGAAGCTCGACCTCCAGCCTTTGCGCATCGCTTTCGCGCCCGACTTTGCCGGGTTCCCGGTGGCCGGCGACATCAGTGCCGCGGTCGAAAATCTCGCAACGCAACTGCAAGATGCCGGTGCCATCATCGAGGAAGCGAAACTGCCCAAGCTCGACCTGCACGACGATCTTGCCGAGGGCGGCGCGCTGATCGGTATGATGATGGAGGCGGCGCAGGAAACCCCGGAACGGCCGACATCGGTCTCGCGCTGGTTCGAGGCACTGGCCCGCCGCGACAAATCCATTCTCGCCTGGGACCGGTTCTTCGAGGATTGGGACGCGCTGCTCTGCCCGGTCGCCATGACCACGGCATTCCTACATTGTGCGCCGGGCACTGCGATCAAGGTCGACGGCAAGGACCGGAGCTACTGGATGCTGCCGGCCTACGGCGCCGTCTTCAACTACAGCGGCCACCCGGCGCTTTCGATGCCGTGTGGCCAGGACAGCGCCGGTCTGCCGATCGGCCTGCAGCTTGTCGGCAAACGCTGGTCGGAGGCGCGGCTGCTCGCCATCGCTAGGGCGATGGCGCCCTTGACCGGCGGTTTCAGTCGTCCGCCGGGTTATTGAGCGAAGCGCGACAAACCATAAGGTTCGAGCAGCGGGTCGCGCTCGCCGCCAAGAATTTCGCGCGTGGCGAACAGGCCGACGGCCGGCGCCAGCGTGATCCCGGAATGCGTGACCGCGATGTAGACGCCATCCATACCCTCGGCGCGGCCGATGATCGGAAAGCCGTCGATCGGAGTCGGCCGGTAGCCGACCGTGTGGAAATCCAGCTCAAGTCCGTCGCTGTCGCGCAACATGGCTTTCGTGGCCGCGAACAACGCGCGCGCGGTGGCCTCGGCATCCATCCCCGGATCGGCGCCTCCGAAGTCCGAGCCGGCGATGATGCGGCCTTCCGCCGTTTGGCGCATGTGCAGCCGCTCGGCCAGCACCAGTCCGTTGAGCAGCTTCTTGTATGGCCGCGAATGGACGATCAGGCCGGGCGGCGTCTCGATCGGCAGGTTGATGCCGGCAGTCGCCGCAATGTCAGGCGAGCCGACGCCTGCCGCGATCACCACCTCGTCGGCGGCGATCAGCCCATGCGATGTGTCCACGCCGGTTATCCTGCCATTGGTCTGGGCAAGTGCCGTCACCGTGCTGGAGGCGATGCGTGCACCGCGTTGTTCGGCATCCGCCAGCAGCGCCTTGGCGGCTGCGACCGGCTCGGCGACACCCTCTTCGGCTACATGCAAAGCGACATCCGGAAGTTCGGCGAGATTCGGCTCGATGCGCGCCGCGCCGGCACGATCGACGCGCTCGATGCCGTAGCCCCAGGCAGAATGCTCCGCGGCATAGGTTTCCATTTCGGCCGCCGATAGATCCCAGCACAGGCCGCCGCACCAGGCGAGCGGCAGGCTTGGCAGATCCCGCGCTAGCCGAGTCCATTCAGCCATCGCGCGGCTGCGCAGCCGGAAATACGGCTCCGGGTTACCCCAGCTGGCATTGATCCAGGCAAAGGAACTTGGCGTGGCGACACCGCCAATGCCGCTTTCGGAGATGACGGTCACTTGCGCGCCGGCCTTGGTCAGATGCCAGGCGATGGAAGCACCGATGATGCCGGCGCCGATGACGATGATTTGCTTGGTTTCGCTCATGCTTGATCTCCGTCGGATTGGCATCCCTGATGCCATCGCCGCGGCCGGAGCTCAAGTGCGGACAGGACCCGTCAGGCCAAAACCGTCGACAGGCTGGAAAAGCGCTGCTAGAAGCCCGCGCCACAGACAGGATTCCAGAAATTGGCAGAAGACATCGAACAGGCGGTATCGCGCCGCCGCACTTTCGCGATCATCGCCCACCCTGACGCCGGCAAGACGACGCTGACCGAAAAGCTGCTGCTGTTCGGTGGCGCCATTCAGCTTGCCGGCGAGGTCAAGGCAAAGAAGGACCGCATCCAGACGCGGTCCGACTGGATGAAGATCGAGCGCGAGCGCGGCATTTCGGTCGTCACCTCGGTGATGACCTTCGAATATGAGGACAACGTCTTCAACCTACTCGACACGCCGGGCCACGAGGATTTCGCCGACGATACCTATCGCACGCTGTCGGCGGTCGACTCGGCGGTCATGGTCATCGATGCCGCCAAGGGCATCGAGCCGCGCACGCTGAAGCTGTTCGAGGTCTGCCGGCTGCGCGACATCCCGATCATCACCTTCGTCAACAAGATGGACCGTGAAAGTCGCGATCCGTTCGAGATTCTGGACGAGATCGAGCAGAAGCTGGCGCTGGACACCGCGCCCATCACCTGGCCGATCGGCCGTGGCAGGACCTTTTCAGGCACCTATCACCTGGCGCTGAACGCGGTGCGTAAGGGCGATGACGAGAAGGAGCGCACGCCGGTCAACGGTCCCGATTCCAACCGTGTTGCCGGCCTGCTGCCGGAAAACGAGCGCGAGGCCTTCATCGAGGAACTGGAACTCGCGCGCGAAGCTTGCCGCCCGCTCGACATCGACGCTTTTCGCGAGGGCCATCTGACGCCGGTCTATTTCGGTTCGGCGCTGCGCAACTACGGCGTGCGCGACCTGATCGAGGCGCTGGGCGCCTTCGGCCCGCCGCCGCGCGCGCAGGAGGCCGATACCCGCACCATCGAGGCGACCGAGGAGAAAATGACCTCCTTCGTCTTCAAGATCCAGGCCAACATGGATCCCAACCACCGCGACCGCATCGCCTTCGTGCGCGTTTGCTCGGGCAAGCTCGAGCGCGGCATGAAGGCCAAGCTGGTGCGCACCGGCAAGCCTATGTCACTCTCGGCGCCGCAATTCTTCTTCGCCCGCACCCGCGTCACCGCCGACGAGGCGTTTGCCGGCGATGTCGTCGGCATTCCCAACCACGGCACGCTGCGCATCGGCGACACGCTGACCGAAGGCGAGGAAATCCTGTTTCGCGGGGTGCCGAATTTCGCCCCGGAAATTCTACGTCGTGTCCGTCTCGGCGACGCGATGAAGGCGAAAAAACTCAAGGAAGCGCTGCACCAGATGGCCGAGGAAGGCGTCGTGCAGCTGTTCTCGCCCGAGGACGGCTCTCCGGCCATCGTCGGCGTCGTCGGCGCCCTGCAACTCGATGTGCTGAAAGAGCGGCTGAACTTCGAGTACACGCTGCCCGTAGAGTTCGAAATGTCGCGCTTTTCGGTCTGCCGCTGGATCTCGGCCGACGACAAGGCCGAGGTGCTTCGCTTCATCGAGGCGCATCGCGGCGACATCGCCCGCGACCTCGACAACGACCCGGTCTTCCTCGCCCAGCACGCCTTCTCTCTGAACTACGAAGCCGACCGCTGGAAAGCGATCCGTTTCGCCACGATCAAGGATTACCAGGTGAGAGACAAGGCGGCGTGATTATAGTGAGTAGTGAGTAGTGAGTAGTAATATCGCTACTGACTACTCACTACTGACTACTCACTTGCGATCACCCCTTCGCCGCTTCCTCGATCTTGGCGATGTCGATCTTGCCCATCTGCATCATCGCACTCATCACCCGGCCGGCCTTGGCCCGGTCCGGATCCAGAAGCAGGCGCGGCAACTGTTCCGGCACGACCTGCCAGGAAACACCGAACTTGTCCTTCAACCAGCTGCAGGCGCCAGGCTCCCCGCCCTCGGTGAGCTTCTCCCAGAAATAATCGACTTCTTCCTGCGTCTTGCAGTCGATCGACTGCGACATCGCCTCGTTGAACTTGAAGTTGGGGCCGCCATTGAGCGCCTGGAACGGCACGCCGTCGAGCTCGAACGTGGTCAGCAGCACTTTGCCCTCATCGGCGTGACCCTTGGGCCAACGCAGCACGCTCAGCACCTTCGAATTCTTGAAGATGGAGACGTAGTGGTTCATCGCTTCTTCGGCCTGGCCGTCGAACCACAGGCAGGTGGTGATCTTTTGCATGTCGTGCTCCTCGGTTGCTTCTTGCGCCACAATGAAACGGCCGACTCCCGGAATGGTGCCATTTCTTGCCGTCTGCCCAAGGACGGCCGTGAAACGCCCGATCCGACAGTGGCATCGAATTTTCCTGGAGAATCTGGCGCATTGCAAAAATGTGGCCAGACCATACTTGCGCGTCTATAACCCCTGCGATCAAAATTAAGCGCCGCCGCGCCATTCTTCGGCTGCGGTCAGCCATCAAGGAAAAAACATGCCCGCCTACCGTTCCCGCACCACCACCCATGGCCGCAACATGGCCGGCGCCCGCGGCCTGTGGCGCGCCACAGGCATGAAGGACAGTGATTTCGGCAAGCCGATCATCGCGGTGGTCAATTCCTTCACGCAGTTCGTGCCGGGTCACGTCCACCTGAAGGATCTTGGCCAGTTGGTCGCGCGCGAGATCGAGAAGGCCGGCGGCGTTGCCAAGGAATTCAACACCATCGCCGTCGATGACGGCATCGCCATGGGGCATGACGGCATGCTCTATTCGCTGCCGTCGCGCGAGTTGATCGCCGACTCCGTCGAATACATGGTCAATGCGCACTGCGCCGACGCCATGGTCTGCATCTCCAACTGCGACAAGATCACGCCCGGCATGCTGATGGCCTCACTGCGCCTCAACATCCCGACCGTGTTCGTCTCCGGCGGCCCGATGGAAGCCGGCAAAGTGGTGCTGGCCGGCAAGACGCAGGCGCTCGACCTGGTCGATGCCATGGTCGCCGCCGCCGACGACAAGATCTCCGACGAGGACGTCAAGGTCATCGAGCGCTCGGCCTGCCCGACCTGCGGCTCCTGCTCGGGCATGTTCACCGCCAACTCGATGAATTGCCTGACCGAGGCGCTGGGGCTTTCCCTGCCCGGCAACGGCTCGACGCTGGCGACACATGCCGACCGCAAGCGGCTGTTCGTCGAGGCCGGCCACCTCGTCGTCGATCTCGCCCAGCGCTACTACGAACAGAATGACGAGAGCGCATTGCCGCGCAGCATCGCCTCCAAGGGCGCCTTCGAAAACGCCATGACGCTCGACATCGCCATGGGCGGCTCGACCAACACCGTGCTGCACATCCTGGCCGCCGCCCATGAGGGCGAGGTCGACTTCACCATGGAGGACATCGACCGGCTGTCGCGGCGGGTCCCCGTCCTGTGCAAGGTGGCGCCGGCCAAATCCGACGTGCACATGGAGGACGTCCATCGCGCCGGTGGCATCATGGCCATCCTCGGCCAGCTCGACGAGGCCGGACTGATCAATCGCGACCTGCCGACCGTGCACACCGCCAGCCTCGGCGAAGCGCTCGACCATTGGGATATTTCACGCACCTCGAGCCAGAATGTGCGGGACTTTTTCCTCGCTGCTCCCGGCGGCGTGCCGACGCAGGTCGCCTTCAGCCAGGACCGCCGCTGGGACGAGCTCGACACGAACCGCGAGACCGGCGTCATCCGCTCGGCGAAGACGCCATTCTCGAAAGACGGCGGCCTCGCCGTGCTGAAAGGCAATCTGGCGCTCGACGGCTGCATCGTGAAGACGGCAGGGGTCGACGAGTCGATCCTGAAATTCACCGGTCCTGCCCGCGTCTTCGAAAGCCAGGACGCTTCGGTCAAGGCGATCCTTGCCAATGAGATCAAGGCCGGCGACGTCGTCGTCATCCGCTATGAGGGACCGCGCGGCGGCCCCGGCATGCAGGAAATGCTCTATCCGACCAGCTATCTGAAGTCGAAGGGCCTGGGCAAGGCCTGCGCGCTGGTCACGGATGGACGCTTCTCCGGCGGCACGTCGGGCCTGTCCATCGGTCATGCTTCGCCGGAAGCAGCGGAAGGCGGTCTGATCGGGCTGGTGCAGGAGGGCGATACGATCGAGATCGATATCCCGAACCGCACCATTCGTCTTGCCGTCGACGACGCGGAACTCGATGCCCGGCGCGCGGCCATGGAGGCCAAGGGCGCGGACGCCTGGAAGCCGCAGGAAAAGCGCAAGCGCAAGGTGACGACCGCGCTGCGCGCCTACGCCGCCTTCGCCACCAGCGCCGACAAGGGCGCTGTGAGGCACGTGCCGGAGTAAAGTTCGACTCCCCTTCCCACAAGGGGAGAAGGGGAGTCGGCACTACGGCATCAACTGATACTCATAGAGCTTCTGGTAAAGCCCGCCTTGCCTGAGCAGCGTCTTGTGCGGCCCGCTTTCCACCACCTTGCCCGCTTCCAGCACCACGATCGTGTCGGCCTGGTGCACGGTCGACAGGCGGTGCGCGATGACGATCGTGGTACGCCCTTCCGTCAATTGCTGCAGCGCATCGCGGAAGAGCGCCTCTGACTCCGCGTCGAGCGCGCTGGTCGCCTCGTCCAGCAGCAGGATTTCGGCGTTGCGCAGCATGGCGCGCGCGATCGAGATGCGCTGGCGCTGGCCGCCCGACAAAAGGCCGCCATTCTCGCCGACATCGGTTTCATAGCCTTTCGCCTGCGCGACGATGAAATCATGCGCGTTGGCCGCCCTGGCCGCGGCGATCACCTCGTCGTCGGTCGCGTCCTCGCGACCAAGCCGGATGTTGTGCATGATGGTGCCGGCAAACAGGAACGTGTCCTGGCTGACATAGGCGATCTTTTCCCTGAGCGAGGCGAGCGTGGCATGGGAAATGTCCTGGCCGTCGAGCAGCACCCTGCCGCTCTTCGGGTCGTACATACGCATGATCAGGTTCAGGATCGTCGACTTGCCGCCGCCGGAGGGGCCGACCAGCGCCGTCATCTTGCCGGGCGCCAGGGTCAGGTCGAACCCATCCAGCACCGGGGAGCCGTTCTGGTAGGCGAAGCTGACCGCGTCGAACCGTATCTCGCCCGGTCCGGCCTGAAGCGGCCTTGCATCCGGCTTCTCGGCCAATGTCAGCGGCTCGTCGGCCAACTGGAACATCATGCGCACGCCGACAATGCCGCTTTCCAGCGAGATGCGCACGCGCGCGAGGCGCTTTGCCGGTTCATAGGCGAGCAGCAGCGCCGCGATGAAGGCCATGATGTTGCCAGGCATCTGGCCGCCCTTCAGGACCAGTAAGCCGCTGACCATGACCGCGCCGGCGATCGCCAGGCCGGCCAGCGTTTCCATCACCGGATTGGTCACCGCTTCCAGCGCGGCGATGTTGTTGGCCCGGTCCTCGACATCGGACACCGCCCTGTACATACGCTTGCGCATCAGGCCTTCGAGGTTGAAGGATTTGACCACGCGCACACCGATCGCGGTTTCCTGCATCACCTGGACGATCTGGCCGACCGAGCGGAACTCCATGGCGGCGAACTTGCGCACGCGCTTCAGGATGCGGTTGACTCCATAGATGGCCAGCGGACCGACGACGAAGCAGATCAGGGACAGCGCCGGCTGCTGCCAGACCATGACCCCAATCAAGGCAGCCAGCGTCACCAGGTCGCGCACATAGGAAGTGACGATGAGGTCGAGCACGTTGCGCGCCGCCTGGGCATTGTTGGTCATGCGGGTGATCAGGTCGGACGACGAGGTCGAATGGTAGAATTCGATGCCTTGCGCCAGGATGCGATCGTAGATCTTGCGTTGCCGTTCGGCGATGATGGCGTTGCCGACCCGGCTCATGAAGTAGGCCTGGACGAAGTTGGCGATGCCCTTGACGATGAAGATCCCGGCGACCGCCACGGCAATCATGTTGACGCGATCGACCCTTTTGTCGATCACGAATTCATTGGTGATTTCGCGCAGGATCCAGGCGCTGGCGGCCGTCATGCCGGCCACCACCAGCATCGACAAGATCGCGGCGGCGTAGCCGGCCCTGTGCTGCCGGAACGATTCCTGGAGCAGCCTAGCGACGAGGCGCTGGTTTTCCGTCGAGCGGAAGAAGCGAAACACGGCTGATCCTTGATGCCGGGATGACGAAGGCGGCTTATAGAGGGAGTTGCCGCCGGAGGGAACCTTTCGCCGCCATCGAAAGAAACCGCTGCGGCAGGCTGTCTTTTGAGACACGATGCAACTGTGATTCTTTCAAGCGGGATGATGAGAGATGGATTTCGACCTAATCGTTCGTGGCGGCACGCTGCCGGAGGGCGGCATAGCCGACATCGGCATCAGCGGCGAGACGATCGCGGCGATCGAGCCGAAGCTCGAGGGTTCCGCGCCGACCGAGGTCGACGCCGATGGCAATCTGGTCTCGCCGCCCTTCGTCGATCCGCATTTCCATATGGACGCCACGCTGTCCTACGGCATCCCGCGCATCAACGCGTCGGGCACGTTGCTCGAGGGCATTGCGCTGTGGGGCGAACTGAAGCCGCTCCTGACGCACGAAGCGGTGCGCGATCGCGCGCTCGCCTATTGCGACTGGGCGGTGTCGATGGGGCTACTCGCCATCCGCACCCATGTCGACGTCTGTGACGACAGGCTGCTGGCGGTCGAGGCGCTGCTGGAGGTCAAGAAGACCGTCGCCCCCTATATCGACCTGCAATTGGTGGCCTTCCCGCAGGACGGCTTCTATCGATCGCCGACGGCGCGCCAAAACACCATTCGCGCGCTGGACATGGGCGTCGACATCGTCGGCGGCATTCCGCATTTCGAGCGCACCATGGCCGACGGCACGCGCTCGGTGACCGAACTGTGCGAGATCGCGGCAAAACGCGGCCTCATGGTCGACCTGCATTGCGACGAGACCGACGACCCGCTGTCGCGTCACATCGAGCAACTCGCCTATGAAACGCAGCGCCTCGGGCTGCGGGGCAGGGTGGCCGGCTCGCACCTTACCTCGATGCATTCGATGGACAATTACTATGTCTCGAAGCTTCTTCCGCTGATCGCCGAGGCCGGTGTTTCGGCGATCCCCAACCCGCTGATCAACATCATGCTGCAGGGCCGTCACGACACGTTCCCGAAGCGGCGTGGCATGACGCGGGTCAAGGAAATGCAGGCGCTCGGCATCCGTGTCGGCTGGGGTCAGGATTGCGTACTCGATCCCTGGTATTCGCTCGGCACCGCCGACATGCTCGACGTTGCCTTCATGGGCCTGCATGTCGCTCAGATGTCGAGCCCGGCCGACATGGCGCGCTGCTTCGACATGGTCACCAACGTCAACGCCGCGATCATGGGCCTCGATCATCTCGGCCTGGCCGTCGGCAAACGCGCCAGCCTGGTGGTCCTCGATGCCGGCAATCCGATCGAGGCCCTGCGCCTGCGCGCCGAGCGCATCTGCGTCATCGCCAGGGGCAAGGTGGTGGCGGAGCGAACAAGGCAGGATACCAGGCTTTCGATCTCCGGCAGGCCATCGCAGGTGAACCGCAGACATATATCCACCTAGAACAGCCGATTCCCGACGCTGGTCTTACCGTTTCTCCGATTCCCACTCGTCAAAGTTGGCGCTTGCGGATAGGAGCCGGGCATGGTTGAGCCCGTCGCCCGGAATTCGATGGTCAGGAATGTGCTTCTGGCCGGCATCCTGCTGATGCTGGCGGGCGACTTCCTGTTTGCGCTGAACGACGCGATGGGCAAGTGGCTGGTTACCAGCTTCTCCGTCGGCCAGGTCGTGTTGATTCGCTCGATTGGCGCCTTCATCGTGCTCGGCCCGATGATCGCCAACCAGGGCGCTGGCAGACTGTTCCAGCTGGAACGGCCCGGGCTGCAGATCCTGCGCGTGGTGGCGACGACGCTGGACACCGCTTTGTTCTACGCCGCCGTCGTCTATCTGCCGCTTGCCGATGTGATGAGCTTCTACATGGCCGGGCCGATCTATGTGGCGGCGCTATCGCATTTCCTGCTTGGCGAAAAGGTCGGCTGGCGCCGCTGGGTGGCGATCCTGCTCGGCTTCTGCGGCGTGGTGATCATGCTGAAACCATCCTCTGCCGCGTTTTCGCTGTCGTCGGGTTTCGCGCTTGTCGGCAGCCTTGCCTTCGCATTCGCCATCATCCTCAACCGGCGCTTGCGCGGCACCAGCGACACCAATCTGGTGACATGGCAGACGATCGGCACGCTGGCGGTTGGCGGCGTGCTGACCATCGGCGCCTGGAAGGCGCCTTCGGCGCTCGATCTCGGCGCCATGCTGCTGCTCGGCATCGTCTCCTGCGGCGCGCATCTGATGATCACGCGGGCGCTGAAACTGGCGCCGGCCTCGACGCTGGCGCCGCTGCATTACACGCTGCTCTTGTGGGCCGTGGTGTTCGGGCTGGTGTTCTTCGGCGACGTTCCCGGCCCGCGCATCCTGATCGGCTCCGGCATCGTCGTTCTGGCCGGCCTGTTCATCTTCCATCGCCAGAAAGTGGTCGACACCACGGTGCCGCCGGAGAACGTGCCGAAGGGTGTGAACTGAGGCCCGGATTTCCGGGTCGCTGCTAACCCCGGCGTATCGCCGCCAGGTGCCGCGAAAATTCCTCTGTCTCCATCAGCACCTTGCAGCGCGCGAAGCGGCCGTCGGCATAGGCGCGGAAATCGTCTACTGGGTTGTTGTTGGCAAGCTGGATCAGCCCCCACAGCGTCCACAACAGGTCGCACATCGCCTTGTAGATGACGATGCGGCCGCGCTCCGCCGGCTTCGCCTCGCCACCGAAATAAGCGCGCATCAGCTCCTCGTCCTGGGCCGCGTCGAATTTGCCCTCGACGCTGAGATCGCCGAGGTCCCAGAGCGGGTCGTTCATTCCGGAATATTCCCAGTCGACGATCCACATCCGCTCGCCCGTATCGAGAAAATTTTCGCACAGCGGATCGCAGTGGCAGGCGACGAGGGGCAAGGGGCGGACGGCCAGCGCCGAGCGCACGCTGCCGGCCTCGCGCACCACGTCGTGATAGCCGGCGGGCAGGGCGACATCCCTCGTCGACAGCACCTTGAGATAGTCGTCGATCATCGAAAACAGCTCGAAGCGGAAGGGGAACACCGCGCCGGACGCGTGCAGCTTGCGGAAGGCCTCGGCCGCCCGGGCCGGACTGCCCTGCCGGTCCCTGAATTTCTCCGGCGACATCGTCTCGGCACCAGCGATGTAGCGCGTCACCATCAGGCCCGTGGCGGCATCGGCATGCAGCACCTCGGGGCTGACACCGGCCTTTGCCGCCTCGCGCGCCGCCGCCGCCTCATTGGCGCGGTTGATGTATTCCTCGGTGCCTTTGCCTGGAATGCGCAGGCAGTAATCGCCGGCCTTGAAGACGAGGTTGGTCAGGCCGCCGAGCCGTTCCAGCGGCCCGGTGTAGCCGGCCAGCACCGGAATGGCGGCAAGTTTTGCCCGCGCCTCGTCTGTGACCATGCCTGCGTCCCCACGCGCTATTTCTTCGCCGCAACGGTTCCACAATTTTCGCCGTTTGGCTATCATCCCGCCAAGACGAGGGATTGGTGGACACGTGACGGACAGCAAACATCATGGCGCACTTGGCGAGGTCTACGCGGCCAAGCGCCCGGAAGAGGTGGCGGCACTCTATGACAGGTGGTCGCAGACCTATGACGCCGACATGTCGGCCGCCGGCTACCGCCATCCGACGATTTGCCTTGCCTTGCTGGCCCGCCATCTGCCGCGCGGCTCAGCCCCGTTGCTCGACGCCGGCGCCGGTACCGGGCTGATCGGCGAATGGCTGGATATTGCCGGCTATCCCCAGGTCGAGGGGCTGGATATCTCGCAAGGCATGCTGGATCAGGCCGCGCGCAAGGGCGTCTATTCGGCGCTGCATTGCCTGGCGCTCGGCGGCGCCTTGCCTTTTGCCGACGACACCTATGCCGGTATCATCTCGGCCGGCGTGTTCACCTCGGGTCATGTCGGCGCCGAGGGCTTGGACGAACTGATCCGCATCTGCCGGCCGGGCGGAGTGATCGTGCTGACGGTCAAGAACACGCTGTGGGATCAGGGTTTTGCCGCGCGCATCGCGGAACTCGAGGCGCGAGGCCTCGTCACCCGCGCCGAGGAAACCCGCCCTTATGTCTCGATGCCCGGGGAGGCTGATACCGTCCCGAGTCGGGGCCTCGCCTTGCGGGTGAGTTAAGCCTTCACTCGCTCCATTGCCGGGTCGTATAGCGGCTCGAAATGGAGTTTAGCCGGCGTCCGCTGCATCGCGACCACCAGTTCATAGCTGCCCGAGGCGAGGAAATCGTCGCTCACCCCGTCGGCGTTGCGCACATAGCCATAGCCGATGTTCTTGCCGACCGTGTAGCCATAGCCGCCGCTGGTCAGATAACCCACCGGCTCGCCATCGCGCAGGATCGTCTCGCGCCCAACGAGCACGATCTCCGGATCGTCGACCGTGAAGCCGGCAAAGCGCTTCTTCAGGGACGCGCCGCCAACCTTCTCGAGTGCGCGCCGTCCGACGAAGTCGGTGTTCTTGCGCAGCTTGACCGCCCAGCCGAGCCCGGCCTCCAGCGGCGTGTCGTTGGGCGTGATGTCGGAGCCCCAGGCGCGATAGCCCTTTTCCAGCCGCAGCGATTCCAGCGCGCGGTAGCCGACCGGCCGGATGTCGTGTTTCCCGCCGGCGACCATCAGCTCGTCGAAGACTTCGCCGGTGGCGGCGATCGGCACATGCAACTCCCAGCCCAGTTCGCCTACATAGGTGACGCGCAGCGCCCGCACCGTGTAGCCGGCTATTGTGATCTCGCGCACATGGCCGAACGGGAAGCCGGCATTCGACACGTCACTCCCGGTCACCGCCGAAAGCACGTCGCGGGCACGCGGTCCCATCAGCGACAGCGTGCCGAAATCCTCGGTGACATCGGCGAGCTGGGCATCGAGGCCCTCGCCAATATGGTCGCTGATCCACGAGGCGTCATGGTTGCGGAAACCTGTGCCGGTGACGATGTAGAATTTTTCCTCGCCAAGCCGCGACACGGTCAAATCGGCCTCGATGCCGCCGCGCGTGTTGAGGAGTTGCGTGTAGATCAGCCGGCCGACCGGCTTGTTGACATCATTGGCGCAGATCCAGTCCAGGGCCCTCGCCGCGTCGGACCCGCTCAGCTCATACTTGGCGAAGGACGACTGGTCGAAGATGCCGACATGCTCGCGCACATGCCGGTGTTCGTCGCCGACGGCGGCGAACCAGTTCTGCCGGCCCATCGAATAGACGTCCTTTGGCTCGACGCCCTCCGGCGCGAACCAGTTCGGCCGCTCCCAGCCGAGCTTCGAGCCGAACACGGCGCGCTGGTCTTTCAGCCTGTCGTAGAGCGGCGAGACGATGCGCGGCCGGCCGGAAACATATTCCTCGTGCGGGAAGCCGATCGTATAGTGCTTGCCATAGGCTTCCAGCGTGCGCTCGCACACCCATTGCCGGTCGCGGTGCAGGTTGGAAAAGCGCCTGATGTCGACCACCCACAGGTCGAGCGGCGCCTCGCCATCGACCACCCATTGCGCCAGCACCCAGCCGGCGCCGCCGCCCGAGGCGATGCCGAAGGCGTTGAAGCCGGCGCCGACGAACATGTTGGCGCATTCGGGCGCCAGGCCGAGGATGAAATTGCCGTCCGGCGTGAAGCTCTCCGGCCCGTTGATCATCTGCTTGACGCCGACCGTCTCCAGCGCCGGCACGCGTGCGATCGCCTGCGCCATGTGCTGCTCGAAATGATCGTAGTCGTCGTCGAACAGCCGGAACTCCCAGTCATCGGGCACGTCGCCCCCGGGGAGACCGGTTGTCCAGGCCTGCGGGTTCGGCTCATAGCCGCCCATCACCAGGCCGCCGACCTCTTCCTTGAAATAGGTGCGCCGATCGGGGTCGCGCAGCGTCGGCGCATCGGTCGCCAGCCCCGCGATCTTCTCGGTGATGATGTACTGGTGCTTCACCGGCTGCAGCGGCACATCGATGCCGGCCATGGCGCCGACCTGTCGTGCCCATTGCCCGGCGCAGTTCACGACCTTGTCACAGGCGATGTCGCCCTGATTGGTCTTCACCGCCGTGATGCGGTCGCCCTTCATCTCGAAACCGGTGACGCGCACCTCCTCATAGAGTTTGGCGCCATGCATGCGCGCGCCCTTGGCCAGCGATTGCGTGATGTCGGAAGGGCTCGCCTGGCCGTCGGTCGGCAGCCAGGAAGCGCCGACGAGATCGCCGGTTTCCATCAGCGGCCACATCGCCTTGACCTCCGCCGGAGACAGCAAATGCATGTCCATGCCGAAGCTTTTCGCCGTCGTCGCCAGCCTTTTGTACTCGGTCCAGCGGTCGGCATTGGTGGCGAGCCTGAGGCAGCCGGTCATCTTCCAGCCGGTGGCAAGGCCGGTTTCGGCCTCCAGCCCCTTGTAGAGATCGACGGAATATTTCAGCACCCGCGTGATCGAGGCCGAAGAGCGCAATTGCCCGACCAGGCCAGCGGCATGCCAGGTCGAGCCCGAGGTCAGCTTGCCCTGTTCGAGCAGCACCACGTCGGCCTTGTGGTCGCGCGCCAGATGATAGGCCGTCGAACAGCCGATGATGCCGCCGCCGATGACGACGATCGCGGCCTGGCTAGGCAAGGTCATGATTTCAGGATCCCGTATTTTGTCCGGTAGTTTTCCAGCGCCGCGTCGAGCCGCGCCAAGTTTTCCTCGGTATAGGCGACGTAGTCGATGCCGGGCGCGTCGAGATAGAGCTCCGACACCATGCTCCACATCGCCTCGCGCAGCAGCGAGGCGCATTGCATGGCTGCGTGCGAGCGGCGGATCGCCTCGTCCGGTTCCTTCATGAAATAGGCGGTCAGGAAGGCGAAGGATTCCTCGTCGCTCATGCCCGCGTTCGAAGCGACGCCGGCAAGGTCGAACATCGCCGTGTTGAAGCCGGCATATTCGAAATCGATCAGCCACAGCCTGCTGCCGTCGTCGAGAATATTGGCAGGCAAGAGATCATTGTGGCCAAAGACGATCGGCAGGAGTTTCTGGGCGCGCTCCAGTTCGTCGGCGAGCGCCAGAAAGCGCGGCAGGTCACCGCGCTTGCGGCTGTTACCCTCGTCAAGCGTGCGCGCATAGTCGCGGATGACGTGGAACACCCAGAACATGAAGCCGGCGCCGGAGATATGATTGGGCATCTCCCGGTGAAAGCCGCGCATCAGCGCCGCGACGCGGCCGAGATTGGCGCGCACGTCCTCGGCCAGATAGGTTTTGGCGCCAAGAAACGCCGTCACCAGGATTCCCGGTTCGGCATAATGGACCGCCGGCGCGAAGCCGGCGGCGTGAGCCGCCCGCGCGGTCATCACCTCGCGTTCGCGGAAGACATGGTGGAACGGATAATCCTGGCCGAAGCGCACGACGTGTTTGCCGGCGGTGTCGGTGACCACATAATTGGCATTGCTCAAGCCGCCGGGCAGCGGCGCGATCTCGATGGCGCCCGTCCAGCAGGGCAGGGCGCGGATGCGGTCTTCGGCAATCACGAAATCATCCCTGGTTTTTGCTGGCCTGGTTTGCTGGCCTGGTTTGCCGGATTTCGACAAGGCGCCATGGGCAGCGCAATGGGAGAAACGCAAACAATCTCGTCGGTGCGGGACGCCAGGATCGGTATCCCGCACCGCACCGACGAGCCCCTTGGCCAGACTTTTGAGCCCGGCATCCGCCCCCGCGGATCTGAAAATTCCTTGAGCCAGACACGTTACGGGCTGTCCGGTCAATGAGTTGCGGCTCTGCCAATTAACCTCCCGCTGCAGCTCCGAACCTATTGAGGGTGGATTTCACGCCAGGGTTGCCCTTCTGTCAATAAAAAGATGTGACCTTTTTTGGGTATTTTGCCCGAAAGTATAGGCAATTCCTTTAAAAGCGCTAGGAATGCCATAGAAGCGGGCAAATTCTGGGACGCGCACATATGGTCCACTCGAAACGGCATGGCGAGATCCTGCGGCTGCTGCAGGAAGAGGGAACCGTCACCATCGCCAGCCTTGCCGACCGGTTGGGCGTTTCACTCGAAACCGTGCGGCGGGACGTCAAGCCGCTCACCGGCGACGGCTCGGTTCTGAAGATGCATGGCGCCATCGGCCTGCCGTCGATGATCGGCGAGGCACCGTTCGAACGGCGCATGCGCGAGCATGCCGACGCCAAGCGCGTCATCGCGCGCATGGTTGCCGCCACCATCCGCGACGGCGAATCGATCATGCTCGACACCGGCACCACGACGTCGTTCCTGGCGCGCGAACTGCTCGGCCACCGGCGCCTGACGGTCGTCACCAACTCGTCTGATATCGCCCGCACGCTGGCCACCATCAACGGCAACAAGGTCTATATGGCGGGCGGCGAGCTGCGCAGCGATTCAGGCGCCGCGTTCGGGACGTCGGCGATCGAGTTCGTCAGCCGCTTCTCGGTCAGCCATGCCATCATCTCCACCGGCGCCGTGGATGCGGTGACGGGCGTCATGGACTTTGATCTGGACGAGGCGGAATTCGCCCGCATGGTGCTGTCGCGCGGCCAGCGCTCGCTCGTCGTCACCGACCACACGAAGTTCGGCCGCCAGGGGCTGGTTCAGGTCTGCGGCTTCGACGGCTTTTCCGAACTCGCCACCGACCGCGCGCCGCCGCATGACATTGGAGCCGCCCTCGCACAAGCCGGCGCGCGGCTCAGCATCGCCGGCGGCGAAGCCGGAATTTAGCCGAACACCAGGGACTGATGGGCACATACGCCCGCGAAAGTGCCGCCCGACACGGCGAAGGCGATGTTGTGCATCGCGCGCGCAGCGTCGCCGGCGGCATAGATGCCGGGAACGGTCGTCTGCTGTCTGTCATCGACTGATATCATCGAGCCGAGCAGGCCGTCCTTGAAGCCGCAGCCGAGCTGTTCGGCCAGCGGGCTCGCCATCGTGTTGCGGGGCGCGGTGAATATCGCTTTGACACCGGCCTTCCGGCCGCCGTCCAGGTGGACAACCAATCCGCCGGAGCCGTCTTCCCTCAGTTCGCTGACCGTCGCGGGCTCGAATCTTACATTCTTGTCCTCCAGCGCGAGCATCTCCTCGGCGGTGGGCTCGATCAGGCCGTTGCCGAGCAGCGTGACGTCGCCCCAGTCGGAAATCAGCTGCGCCTGATGCATGGACATCGGGCCGGTCGCGAGCACGCCAAGCGGTCCGCCGGAAACCTCGTAGCCGTGGCAATAGGGGCAATGCAGCACGGTCTTGCCCCATTGCTCGGCAAGCCCGGGAACCTCCGGCAGGATGTCGCGCACGCCGGTTGCCAGCACCAGTCGTGCGGCGCCGAATGTCTCGCCGCCATCGATGGTGATTTCGAAATCACTGCCGCTGTTCGCAATGGCTTTGTCCGCACGCGCGGTGACCAGCCTGGCCGTCGGATAGGCAAGCAATTGCCGCCTGGCATCGTCGAGGATGGCGCCTGGCGTGCGCCCGTCCTGGCCGAGGAAGCCGTGCGAATGCGCGGCAAAGCGGTTGCGCGGCTGGCCGGCGTCGATCACCAGCACGTTGCGCCGCGCCCGCGCCGCCTGGATGGCGGCGGACAGGCCGGCGAAGCTGCCGCCGACGACGGCAAGATCATACTGCATGGCTGGAAACTCCAATGAGGTCGAAACGGCGGCGGAAATCTGCGGTCAGGTCGGCCAGGGTGATGCGGCTGAGCTTCTCCGCCAACAACCTCTCCGCCGCGAGGCGAAAATCGTCGAGCACGGCGATCACTGCTTGCTCGACGAGACAGCCTGGGCTTTCCGGCTCGGTGCTGAACGGCAGCAGCGTTTCGCCAAGGGCAACGCTTATCTCGGCCAGCGAAATGTTCTCGGGCGCGCGCCCGAGCAGCCAGCCGCCGCCATGTCCGCGCGACGAGGTGACGATGCCGGCGTCGCGCAAGCCGGCGATGGTGCGGCGCACCACCACCGGATTTGTATGAATGAAGGTGGCAAGCTGCTCGGAGGTCAGCGCTTGATCGGGTTTCTCGGCCATGTGGACGAGGATATGCAAGGTGGAGGATAGACGGCTGTTGCGCTTCATGTAACTTAATTAGTTACAATAAGCTGCGATGTCAAACGCGCCGGCGTCCCTGTGAACTCGCGGCGACGCTATGCCGGCAAAGCGCGAAAACTCATCCTGAAGCAGGCGCCGCTGGGCTTGCCATCGAGGATTTCGATGCGGCCGCCATGAAGATGCATGATTTCCTGCACGAGGTTGAGGCCGAGGCCGGCGCCATGATCCTGCGGGCGCAGCCGGTAGAAGGGCTCGAAAATGCGCTCCCGCTCGCCCGGCGGCACGCCGTCGCCTTCGTCCCGGACCTCTATGACGGCGGGCGTTGTGACGCCGACGGTGATCTTGCCGGCGCGGCCGCCATGCTCGATGGCGTTCTGGACGATGTTGGTCACCGCACGTTCGATCGCGGTGCGGTCGCCGGTTGCAAAAAGCGTGTCGCTGTCCGGCTCGAACGACATTTCGTAGCCGGCCGAGAACGCCATCGGCGCGAGGTCGACGATAACGCCGCGCGCGATCGCCACGAGATTGACCTTTTCGAAAGGCGATGTCTGCCGGTCGAGCCGCTGCAGGTCGAGCAACTGGTCGGTCAGCGTCGAAAGCCGTGCCGCATCCTGCAGCAGCCGTGCCCGTTCCGGTGTCGCCGGCAGCGAGGCCAGGCGCGTGTTGAGGATGGCGACCGGTGTTCTGAGCTCATGGGCGGCGTCGGTGAGGAAACGCTTGTGGCGCTCATAGCCCTTGTCCAGCCGCGCAAGGGCTGCATTCACCGCCTTGACCAGCGGTGTCACTTCCGTCGGCACGTCCTTCAGCGGCAGCTGCACGCCACGCTGGTCGATGTCGATCCGTTCGGCCTCGGCGGCTGCATGGCCTAGGCCCGAAAGCGCGCCACGAACCACCCAGGGCGTCGCGAACAGCGTGGCCAGCGCCATCAGCCCGGCGAGCGGCAATATGCCTTGCAGGAAGAATTGCGGCGCCTGGCCGAGCAGGCGCAGCAGCGGAAGCCCGCCGTTGGTGCCGGTGAAGATCTGGACGTTGCCGGCCGCCGTGTCGGTCCAGCGGATCTTTCCCTCCGGCGGCGCGGATTGCCCGATTGCGTGGTCGATACGGGCGTCGCTGATAGTATCCAGCAATCCGGCGAAAGGCTGGAAGATGGGCGGCACGGTGCCCTCCTGCAGCCGCTGGCCCTGCTTGTCGCGGATGATGAACCAGAGATCGGGGACATCGGATCGCAGCTTCGTCAGGTCCGAGGTCTCGCGCAGGACGAGCTTGCCGCCTGCGTCACGCGCCACCGCATCCGCCAGCACGTCCATTGTGCCGTCCTCGTAATCGTGCGGAATGAGCCCGGTGGCGAGCAATGCGACGAGAATGCCGACGATGATCAGCGTCAGCATCGCGCATTGCAGCAAGGCGATGCGCAACACCAGGCTCCATTTCAGCGAACGCGGGCGCTTGAGACTCACCGCTTGGCGCTCATGTCGTTTCGCGCAGGAGATAGCCGACGCCGCGAATGCCGTTGATCGTCACCCCGGCAGCGGCATCGGCGAGCTTGCGGCGCAGGCGCGAGACATGGGTGTCGAGCGCGTTGGACTGGATCTCGTCGTCGAGGCCGAACACCGCCTCCATCAGCGCCTCACGCTGCACCATGCGCCCGGTGCGCCGCATCAGCGCCTCCAGCACCAGGAGTTCGCGGCGCGGCAGGCTGAGCGGTTCGGCGCGGACAGACGCTTCGCGATGCCCGACGTCGAGCACCAGATCGCCGGCGCGGATAAACTGTGACTGCAGCGGTGCCGGGCGCCTGAGCAGCGCGCGCAGGCGGGCCAGCAATTCCTCGAAGGCGAATGGTTTTGCCAGATAGTCGTCCGCGCCCATGTCCAGCCCGTCGACCTTGTCCGATGTGTCGCCTCTCGCCGTCAGCATCAGCACTGGCGTCGTGTTCTTGGCCGAACGCAATCTGGGAACCAGCGACAGCCCGTCGCCATCCGGCAGCTGGCGATCGAGCAGGATGGCGTCGTAGCTGTCGGCGGCGACGAAGCCTTCGGCTTCGATGAGCGAGCCGGCGTGATCGACCACCATGTCGTGGCGCTTCAGCGCGGCACGCAAGGCGGAGACCATTTCGGGCTCGTCCTCGATCAGCAAGATTCGCATCGACAATTCTCCAGCAACACCTCGGGCGTTATCGCGCCAACATTGCGCAAACATGGCAAAGCCGGACGGCCGGAGGTCGACGAGCGCTTTCTTTGGCTCCGCGATATTGCGCAATGTCTATGCAACCCAGTCGCGGCAAACAGCGTCGGCCGGCGCGAATCGCCCATGCCGGCGTGAAGGCGTCGGGCCCGAATATGCAACAGGTCGGGCCCGACGTTGAAACGAAATGGCGCTGAAACGAATCAGTTGGCCACACAATCTGGCGTGCTGTTGTCCGGGATCGAGGTTACCATGCCTGTAAATGATGCTCTGTCTTTCCTCGCGGCGTGGACCGTGGCGCCGTTCAGGGTCGGCTCCGTCACGCCGTCCAGCTCGAGCCTGGCGGCATTGATGACGCGCGACATCGGACCCGAGACAGGCCCCGTGCTGGAGCTCGGTCCAGGAACCGGTCCTTTCACACGGGCGCTGCTGTCGCGCGGGGTGAAGGAGGAAGATTTGACGCTGATCGAATCCGATCCGGATTTTGCCGCGCTGCTCACGCGTCGCTTTCCGGCCGCGCGGATTTTTGAAATGGATGCCGTCGGTCTGCGCCATCGGTCGCTCTTCCATCGGCCGATCATTGGTGCTGCCGTCAGCGGCTTGCCTTTCCGGCTGATTTCGCCGCGCAAGACGCTCGCCATTCTCGAAGGTGTTTTCGTCAATCTTCGCCCGGGCGGAGCGCTCTATCAGTTCACGCTCGGACGGCGCTGCCCGTTCGATCAGTCGTTGCTCGACAGGCTCGATCTCGAGGTTACGCGGGTTGGCCATACCTTTCGCAACTTCCCGCCGGCGACGGTCTATCGCATCGCCAGGATCAAGACGTCAGAAACCTACGACTGGCGCTTCGCATGACGGGACCGTTGTCAGCCATCCTCGGCTTCGGCCTGTTCGGCGTCTTCTGCCTCGCTTTCACCGAAAAGATCCTGCCGGTCCCGCCCTCGCATGTGTTGCTACTGTTTCTCGGCATGACGGCGGCGCCTGACGGCGCGACGCTGGCGATCCTGCTGGCGGTGACGACACTTGCTTCCTTCGCCGGCTGCCTTGTCTGGTATGCGGTCGGCCGCCGGATCGGGTTCGACCGTGCCGACAGGCTGATCGGACGAGCCGGCAGATATGTCTTCCTGCGCCCCGAAACCTATCGCAAGCTGGGCCAGGCCTATCGCCGCAATCATGTCCGGGTGTCCTTGCTGGCACAGTTCATCCCGACGGTGCGCAATTACCTGCCGATCGCTGCTGGCGCGCTTTGTCTGCCTGCCTTGCCTTTCGCGGCCGCGACACTGTTTGGCGCCACCACTTGGAATGCGGGCTTTCTCCTGACCGGTTACCTCATGCGCGGCAGTGGCCAGGATTCCTTCGCGGTGGGCTTGCGCATCATCGTCATCGTCGTGGCGCTGGAGACGGCCTTCATGCTTGTGTTGCGCTATGGCCCGACATGGCGACGCCGCATCAGGCTGATGCTCGGCTGACCGCGCTGCACCAATCTCCGGTCACGGGATAAGCTCCGCAGCCGGCTTTCCTTCGCTTGCCAGCCGGTGTTTAGTCCGGCCATGGCCTTCACCATCCGCCAGTTGCAGTTCTTCATTGCCGTCGCCGAGCAAGGCACGGTGTCGCGCGCGGCGCAAAACCTCTCCATTTCGCAATCGTCGGTCACCGAGGCGATCAAGGAACTTGAAAGTGATCTTGGCGTCGAGCTGTTCGAACGCCACCCGCGCGGCCTCAACATCACCCATAAGGGCCACCAGTTCCTGCGTCACGCGACAAAGATTCTCGCCGACGTGTCCGACGCGCGGCGCTCTTTTTCCGGCGAACAGGCCGTGGCGGGCGGGCGGCTGCAACTCGGCGTCACCTCGCTGGTCGCCGGCTACGTGCTGTCGGATCTGCTCTCACGCTACCGCCGCGCCTATCCGGGCGTCGAGGTGTCGGCCATCGAGGACAACGGCGACTACCTCGAACACCTGCTGATCGGCGGCAAGCTGGACATTGCCGTCATGGTCACCTCCAATTTGCGCGACCGCACTGCCCTGCAATCGGAAATCCTCGAAGTCTCGGCTTACCGTCTGTGGCTGCCGCTCGGCCATCCCTTGGCTGGCGCCGACATCATCGGCATCGGCGATATCGCCTCTGAACCGCTGATCATGCTGACCGTCGACGAGATCGAGGAGAACACCGGCAAGCTGCTGACGGCGATCGGCGCCAGGCCGCATGTCGCCTTCCGCACCCGTTCCGTGGAAGCCGTGCGCAGCCTGGTCGCCACCGGCGCCGGTGTGGCGCTGCTGCCCGACCTCGTCTACCGGCCCTGGTCGCTGGAAGGCGACCGCATCGAATCGCGCGACATTTCGGGCTCCTTGCCGGTGGTGCAGGTCGGCATGGTCTGGCGGCGGGGCTCCGGCCTGCCGCAGGCGGCCCGCGACTTCGTCGGCCTTGCCCAGTCGCAGCGGACGGTCCGCCGCTAGTCTGGTGTGGCCTACTCCAGGCTGACGCCTGGTGTGGCCTACTCCAGGCTGACGTCGCCAGTCTTGCGCACGATCAAGGCGAGCCGTTCCAGGACGGTCGGGTCGAACAAGCGGCGCAGGCTGCGACGGCCGATCGAAGCGATGAGGCCCTTATCCTGGTAGTAGCGAAGTGTCAGGCGGGCACGCCGGTGCGGCGCGGCACTTTGGCAATGTCGATATCTTTTATGCTTGACCTCAAGTCGGCTCGGACTCGTAGAATGTCGCGACGATCGGTGAGAGCAACAGAAAGTGAGGCCCGTTATGCCGCAATCCGCGCAGCCAAACACACGCCAAGCCGCGCTCTGGAACGACGTCAGCGGGAAGGCCTGGGTCGAGATGCAGCCGATCCTCGACGAGATACTGGCACCGTTGGAGCGGCTGGTGGTCGATGCCGGCTATCCCGGGGAGGGGGGCAATGTCCTGGACATCGGCTGCGGCGCTGGCGCCACAACCCTGACGATGGCGCGCCGCGTGGGCAACGACGGAAATTGTGTTGGGCTCGACATCTCGCGGCCGCTTGTCGCCCTGGCGACGGAGCGCGCGCGGGTGGAAGGGGCAGCAAACGCAAGTTTCGAAGTGGGCGATGCCCAGGCGCATGCGTTCGAACCAGGACGCTTCGACGCTGTTGTCTCGCGCTTTGGTGTTATGTTCTTCGATGATCCAGTGGCCGCGTTCTCCAATATAAGACAAGCCGCAAGGCGCGGTGGCAAACTCGCCTTTGTTGCTTGGCGCAGTCCGGTCGAGAATGATTTCATGACGACCGCCGCGCGAGCGGCTGAGCCTTTCCTGCCGCCCGCACCCGCGCCAGATCCCGATGCGCCGGGACAGTTTGCCTTGGCCGACGGCGCCAAGGTGAAGCGGATCCTTGAAGCGAGCGGCTGGTCATCAATCGAAGTCGAACAGGCGAACGTCCTGTGTCGGATCGCAGAAGGCGATTTGATGACGTTTGCCACCCGGCTAGGGCCGGTCGCCGCCACGCTGCGCGAAGTTGACCGGGCAACGGCCGAAAAAATCACTACGGTGTTGCCTGCTGCGTACGCGCCTTTCGTGAAGGATGGTGAGGCCCGCTTCAATGCCGCCTGCTGGCTTGTGACGGCGCTGGCTTGAAGGGCGTCTTGCTATCGGAAAAACCGATATCGCCTTTCTGATAAATGAATTTGCGAAACCGGAATTTTCAAAGCACCTTCCCTTCAAGGGACCAAAGCCGCCACCAGAGCGACATGCGTCCGTCGGACGAACTGATACTTTTTCAGTCCGCGCGTTGACCTTGGCGAAAACCGAAACCGGTTTTCGGAGGCCGGGCGCCAAAATGGGAGATCGATGATGAATTCATTCCTGAAGTCATGCACCGCGCTGACGGTCGCGCTGACCTTTTCCGGGCAGGCCGTTGCCCAGGTCAAGGAACTCGGCAAGGGCGAAGGCCAGGTCAACATCGTTGCCTGGCCGGGCTATATCGAGCGCGGCGAGACCGACAAGGGCTATGACTGGGTCACCGCCTTCGAAAAGGAGAGCGGCTGCAAGGTCAACGTCAAGACCGCCAACACGTCGGATGAGATGGTGTCGCTGATGAACGAGGGCGGCTTCGACCTCGTCACCGCTTCGGGCGATGCTTCGCTGCGCCTCGTCGCCGGCAAGCGCGTGCAGCCGATCAACACCGATCTCATCCCAAGCTGGAAGACGGTCGACGACCGGCTGAAGGACGCGCCCTGGTTCACCGTCGACAAGGTGCATTACGGCATCCCCTATCAGTGGGGTCCCAACATCCTGATGTACAACACCGAGGTGTTCAAGGAAGCGCCGAAGAGCTGGAACGTCGTCTTCGAGGAAATGAAGCTGCCGGACGGAAAGTCCAACAAAGGCCGCGTCCAGGCCTATGACGGGCCGATCCACATCGCCGACGCCGCCAACTACCTGATGTTCCACAAGCCGGAACTCGGCATCAAGGATCCCTACGAACTGAACGAGGACCAGTACAAGGCCGCGCTCGAATTGCTGCGCGTCCAGCGCACGCTGGTCGGCCGCTACTGGCATGACGCCGCCATCCAGGTCGACGATTTCCAGAATGAAGGCGTGGTCGCCTCGGGCTCGTGGCCCTATCAGGTCAACACGCTGGTCGCCGCCAAGAAGCCGGTTGCCTCGACCGTGCCGGAAGAAGGCGTCACCGGCTGGGCAGACACCACGATGATGGAAGCCGACGCGGCCCATCCGAACTGCGCCTATATGTGGCTCGAGCATTCGCTGGCGCCGAAGGTGCAGGGCGATGTCTCGGCCTGGTTTGGCTCGCTCCCGGTCGTGCCGGCCGCCTGCAAAGGCAACGAGCTGCTCGGCGAGGAAGGTTGCAAGACCAACGGCTACGACAATTTCGACAAGATCAAGTTCTGGAAGACGCCGGTCTCGAAATGCGCCACCCAGAACGACCAGTGCGTGCCCTACTACCGCTGGGTGTCGGACTATATCGGCGTCATCGGCGGACGATAATTTTCGCTTCGCTTCGTCGATAGTTGGCGCTGCCCCTCACCCTTGCCCTCTCCCCGTGAAGAACGGGGAGAGGGGATCATCGGCGTTGAAGCGCGTCCCTTCTCCCCGTCTCAATACGGGGAGAAGGTGCCGGCAGGCCGATGAGGGGCAGCGCCAACGCCCAAGATTTGACGAGCCTGACAGATCAGGACACCACATGACCCCAGCCGTTTCCTTTCAAAAAGTCTCGCGCCATTTCGGCAGCGTTCGCGCTGTCGACGCTGTCGACCTCGACATTGTACCAGGCGAATTCTTCGCCATGCTCGGGCCGTCCGGTTCCGGCAAGACGACGTGCCTGCGCCTGATCGCCGGTTTCGAGCAGCCGACATCGGGTTCGATCTCGATCTTCGGTGAACGCGCCGAGGGCGTGCCCCCCTACCGCCGCAACGTCAACACCGTGTTCCAGGACTACGCGCTGTTCCCGCATCTCAACGTGCTCGACAACGTCGCCTACGGGCTGATGGTCAAGCGTATCGGCAAGGCCGAGCGGCACAAGGCGGCGGAAGAAGCGCTGTCGCTGGTGCGGCTGCCCGGCTATGGCGCGCGCCGGCCCGGCCAGCTTTCCGGCGGCCAGCGCCAGCGTGTCGCGCTGGCGCGTGCGCTGGTCAACCAGCCCAAGGTGCTGCTGCTCGACGAACCGCTCGGCGCGCTCGACCTCAAGCTGCGCGAAAACATGCAGGAGGAGCTGAAATCGCTGCAGAAGGCGCTCGGCATCACCTTCGTCTTCGTCACCCATGACCAGGGCGAGGCGCTGTCGATGGCCGACCGCGTCGCCGTCTTCAACGATGGCAAGATCATGCAGATCGGCACACCGGAGGACATCTATCAGCGGCCGAGCACGCGCTTCGTCGCCGATTTCGTCGGTTCCTCGAACGTGCTGCCGCCGGATTTCGTCCAGCGTTATTCCGGCCAGCAACGCTGGGGGAGTCTCAGGCCTGAATCCATTCGCGTCGGCCGCGCCGCGAGCGGCGAGGGCGTCGCTGCGCGCCTCGTCTCGACCAACTATCTCGGCGCCACGACCAGGCTGGCGCTTGATGCCGACGGGTTGAAACTGCACGCCGTGGTGCCTGCCGGCACTGCCTTGCCGGCGGAGGGCGAGGCGGTGGTGCTGACGTTCAATCGCGAGCACCTGCATTTGATGGACGAGCCGGCATGATGAAGGTTTGCGCGATGCGCCCCCCTCTGTCCTGCCGGACATCTCCCCCTCTAGGGGGGAGATCGGATGTCGCATCGGCCTTCGCCAATCTCCAACGTCTGAAGGCTGGCGCCGCGCACGAGCTGCCAATCTCCCCCCACGTGGGGGAGATGTCCGGCAGGACAGAGGGGGGCGCGACGGATCACGGCGTTAGCAGAACTGTGCATCTGTCATGACCATCACCGCCCTCAACCCCAATCCCGTCCCCGCCATCCTGCCCGGCAGCGGCGGCATGCGCGGTGCGCTCTCCGACCTCTTCTGGCGTAGGCCGCAAGTCCTGCTGCTGCTCATGCTTTTGCCGCCGGTTCTGTGGCTCGGCATCGTCTATATCGGCTCGCTGTTCGCGCTTTTGGCGCAGAGCTTCTTCTCCATCGACGAGTTCTCCGGCCTCATCAACCGCCAGTTGACGCTGAAGACCTATGGCGACCTTTTGCAGGCCGCCAACCTCGACATCATCCTGCGCACGGTGACGATGGCGGCCCTGGTCACGCTGGCTTCGGCCATCGTCGCCTTCCCCATTGCCTACTACGCGGCGCGCTATGCACGCGGCCGCTGGAAGGCGCTGTTCTATCTCGGCGTCATGCTGCCGCTGTGGTCGAGCTACCTGGTCAAGATCTATGCCTGGAAGCTGATCCTGGCCAAGGAAGGCATTCTCACCTGGCTGCTCGCCAAGCTGCATTTGTTGTGGCTGCTCGATGCCTGGCTGTCGCTGCCCGTGGTCGGCGGCAATTCGCTGTCGGTGTCGTTCACCGGCACCTTCATCGTCTTCGTCTATGTCTGGCTGCCTTTCATGATCCTGCCGGTCCAGGCGGCACTCGAGCGCGTGCCCGGCAATCTGGTCGAGGCGTCGTCCGATCTCGGCGCCTCGCCCGGCCAGACCTTCCGCAACGTGCTGTTCCCGCTGGCGCTGCCCGGCATCGTCGCCGGCTCGATCTTCACCTTCTCGCTGACATTGGGAGATTACATCATCCCGCAGATCATCGGCACCTCGCGCCTGTTCATCGGGCAGGCCGTCTATTCGCAGCAAGGCACCGCCGGCAACATCCCGCTCGCCGCCGCCTTCACCGTGGTGCCCATCGTCATCATGGGTTTCTACCTCTGGGGCGCCAAGCGCATGGGGGCCTTCGATGCGCTCTGATCGTGGTCAATCCGCTCCCGTCGGCCTCAAGATCGCGGCCGCCTGCGGCCTGCTCTTCCTGCATCTGCCGATCCTGCTGATCTTCGTCTATGCCTTCACCACCGAGGAGAAGAGCTTCGTCTGGCCGCCGCCCGGGCTGACCACGCAATGGTTCGCCGTCACCTGGAATCGGCCCGATGTCTGGGAAGCGCTGTCCCTGTCGGTCCGCGTCGCCGCTATCTCGACCACGATTGCTCTGGTGCTCGGCACGCTGTGCGCCGCCGCCGTGTCGCGGACGAAATTCTTCGGCCGCGAAACCATCTCGCTGCTGGTCATCCTGCCCATCGCACTGCCCGGCATCATCACCGGCATCGCGCTGCGCTCGGCCTTCGCGCTCGCCGACATCCCGTTCTCGTTCTGGACGATCGTGCTCGGCCACGCCACTTTCTGCGTGGTCGTCGTCTACAACAATGCGGTCGCCCGTTTCCGCCGCACCTCGGGCTCGATGATCGAAGCTTCGATGGATCTCGGCGCCGACGGCTTTCAGACCTTCCGCCATGTCGTGCTGCCCAACATCGCCACCGCATTGCTCGCCGGCGGCATGCTCGCCTTCGCTTTGTCCTTTGACGAAGTCATCGTCACCACCTTCACCGCCGGCCAGCAACAGACCGTGCCGATCTGGATGCTGGAAGAGCTGATCCGTCCGCGCCAGCGCCCGGTCACCAATGTCGTCGCTATGGTCGTCGTCCTGGTGACGCTGCTGCCGATCCTGTTTGCCTACTACCTGACCCGCGACGGCGACCAGATCGCCGGAAGCGGGAAATGAAAGAAGTGAGTGGTGAGTAGTGAGTAGGGAATAGCCGAATCCACGGTGGAAACTCATCCACTACTCACTACTCACTACTCACTACTTCTGCCCAAGGAGAATCCAATGGACACCCAGATGCTGATCGGCTCGAAATTCGAGAAGGGCACCGAGACCGAGGAGCCAATCCTCAACCCAAAGACCGGGGCGACCATTCTCAACCTGCCCGAGGCCAGCCAGGCGCAGATCGAGGCGGCAGTCATTGCCGCCGAACAAGCATTCGTCTTGTGGTCGCGCACCACGCCGGCGCAGCGCTCCGGCTATCTCCTGAAGATCGCTGACCGCATCGAGGCCGAGGCCAGGGAATTCGCCACGCTCGAGGCGTTGAACTGCGGCAAGCCGATCAACGCCGTACTCAATGACGAAATCCCGGCGATCGTCGACTGCTACCGCTTCTTCGCCGGCGCGGTCCGCTCCATGCCGGGTGTCGTCGCGGGCGAATATCTGCCCGGCCACACCTCCATGGTGCGGCGCGATCCGATCGGCATCGTCGCCTCGATCGCGCCGTGGAACTATCCGCTGATGATGATGGCCTGGAAGCTGGCGCCGGCGATCGCTGGCGGCAACACCGTCGTCTTCAAGCCGTCGGAGCAGACGCCGCTGACGGCGCTGAAACTGGCCAGGATCCTGGCCGAAATCCTGCCCGAAGGCGTCGTCAATGTCGTGCTTGGCCGGGGCGACAGCGTCGGCAACACGCTGATCAATCACCCCAAGGTTAATATGATCTCGATCACCGGTGACGTCGCCACCGGCAAGAAGGTGCTGCAGGCCGCCGCCAAGTCGGTCAAGCGCACGCATCTGGAACTCGGCGGTAAGGCGCCGGTCATCGTCTTCGACGACGCAGACCTCGGAGCCGTCGTCAACGGCCTGCGCGCCTTCGGCTATTACAATGCTGGCCAGGACTGCACCGCCGCCTGCCGCATCTATGCCGGCAAGAAGATCTACGACAAGCTCGTCGCCGACCTCTCCTCCGCGGTCTCGACCATCAAATACAACCAGCCCGACGACACCGAGAACGAGATCGGGCCGCTGATCTCGCGCCGCCAGCGCGACCGCGTCTCGAGCTTCGTCGAGCGTGCCTCGGAACTGAAGCACATCGAGATCACCACCGGCGGCAAGCCGGGCGAGGGCACCGGCTTCTACTATCAACCGACTGTCGTCGCCGGCGCGCTGCAGGAGGACGAGATCGTGCGCCGCGAAGTGTTCGGCCCAGTCGTCTCCATTACCCGGTTCTCGGAGGTCGACGACGCTGTGAACTGGGCCAATGACAGCGATTATGGCCTGGCGTCTTCGGTATGGACGAAGGACGTTTCACGCGCCATGGCAACGGCTGCCCGCCTGCAATATGGCTGCACCTGGATCAACACGCATTTCATGCTGACCAACGAGATGCCGCATGGCGGACTGAAACAGTCCGGCTACGGCAAGGACATGTCGCTCTACGCGCTGGAGGACTACACCGCCGTGCGCCATGTCATGGTGGCTCACGGGTAAGGGGATATCGCATCGCGGCGCTGACGCCCTTTGTCTGAAGGAGGGCGTCAGCGTTACTATACTCTCTATAAGGCCCTGCCTTTGACGGAGGGAAGACCGCCTAAGCGGCATAAGCAGCGATCCACCAGCTAAGCCGCCGTCCTGCCTTGTACCCCGGATGGCGCGGGCTTGATGTTCTGATTGACCCGAAAGACGTTGGATGGGTCATAGGTCCGCTTCACCTGGCTCAGCCGCTCGTAATTCGCGCCATAGCTTGCCCGCAAGCGCGCTTCTCCTTCGTCCTCCATCATGAAATTCACGTAGCCGCCTTCGCCATTGTGGGGATGGATGCGCGCCCAGTAATTCTTGGCCCACTTGGTGAGGTCGGCGGCCTTGCCCGGATCGGGATCGATGCCGGCTATGACCATTGACCAGCTTGCGTCGCGTGCGTTCCAGGCAGTCTCGTCCTTGCCGACGCGGCGCACGGCGCCGTCTATCGGGTAAAGATGCATGAGAGACAATTCGCTGGGCGCCTGGGCGGCCTGCGCGATGTGGGTCGCGATGGCTTCGTCGGGAAGCGACTTGACGAAATCGCCCTTCCAATACCATTGCAGGCCTTTGGGAAGCAGCGGATCGAACAGCGCCTGCAACGCCGGGTACGGCATGACGCCCATCCAGTTGAAGATCGGCGGCGGCAAGTTGTCCAGCAGTGGCGCCATCGCCTTGCGCCCGTCCTCCTCCGTGCCGTTGTAGCAGGAGATGATGGCGCAGGCGCGCTTGCCCCAATACTCGCGCGGGAAGGGATCGGTCGAGGGCACGGACTTCAGGCCGACAAAAGCACCGAGGTCTTCCGGCGCCTCCGGTAGGTAGTCGCGATAGACCTGCATGACGGCCTGAGCATCCTTGGCCTCCCAGAATACCGGGCCGCCGAAGATCATGTTCACAGGATGGGCCTGGAACAGGAAGCTGGTCACGACGCCGAAATTGCCGCCGCCGCCCCGCAGCGCCCAGAACAGGTCGGGATT
Organism: Mesorhizobium sp. B3-2-1; assembly: GCF_006439515.1. Taxonomy (NCBI): domain Bacteria; kingdom Pseudomonadati; phylum Pseudomonadota; class Alphaproteobacteria; order Hyphomicrobiales; family Phyllobacteriaceae; genus Mesorhizobium; species Mesorhizobium sp. B3-2-1. Next base: position 69,429 of record NZ_VFTI01000010.1, read on the forward strand.
CTCGCTTTTGCTGGCCCTCACCACGCTGCCATCGGCCAGCACCAGATCGGCTTCGACAAGATTGTCGATGGTGAGACCGTATCTGCGCGTGAGATAGCCCGTCCCTCCGCCGAGAGTAAGGCCGGCAACGCCCGTGGTCGAGACGATGCCGAACGGGACGGCGAGCCCGAAAGCATGGGTGGCGTGGTCCACGTCACCGGACGTGCAGCCGGGCGCGACCCTCACGGTTCGCCTGTTCGGGTCGACATGGACCCCCTTCATCGTCGACAGGTCGATGACGAGGCCGTTGTCGCAAATTCCCAATCCGGCACCATTGTGCCCTCCGCCGCGCACGGCGATCAGGAGGTCGTTGTCGCGCGCGTATCTCACGGCGGTGATCACGTCGGCGACATCGGCGCAGCGTGCGATCAGCAGCGGGTGCTTTTCGATCATGCCGTTGTAGATCTTGCGTGCTTCGTCATATCCGGCATCGTCACGCAGGATCAGCCCCCCGCGCAGGTTTTCACGCAGTTTTGCATGGGTTTCGTCGGTCATCGGTTTTCTCCCTTTGATTGCGCCGGCGCTATGCGGCGTCGGCGCGACGCATCTTGTTGCTTCGTTGTGCCGCCTCCCTCGGGGCGGATGCGTTGGATGGAGCAGAGGCGAGTACATTGCACCGATCCTGTCCCCGCTGCTTCGCCCGAAAGGGCCAATGGGCAATGGCCCAGGAGAGCCATGGCGGGCAGCCGGAAGCCGCCGAAGAGATTGACCGTATAGGAGAGCGGGAGCCACGCCTCGTGGCTTTGCCTTTATCGCATGGCGCATGATGAAGGTGGCCGCCGCCTCGCAGCCACCCTCCTTGGTACTCGCCGCCTCCCAGGGGCTGGGCCACGGCTATCCGACATCAACTATTCGACGATACGGAAAATCTGCCACAGGCTGGTGCCTGACACGACATAGGGCTCCAACTCCTTGCCCCATTTGGCGTGCGCGTCGATCTTGCCGATCTTGGCGAAGAACGCCTCCAACTGGGCGAGGCTCTCGACCTGGTGGTGAGACTCGACCGTCGCTTCGCGCGCGCCGATCGAGCCGGTCATGATCTGGAACTCGAGGTCGGCGAGACCAACCTGTGAGCCGATCTCGCGTTCCCATTTTCGCATCAGTTCGAGCACGGTCTGCTTGTGTCCGAACCTGGCGTCGATCTGCCATCTGGCGCTGAACATCTTGTCCTCCGTTGTTTCGGCATGGCCGCGTTTGACTACTCGTCCCAGGCCTGCACGACGGTTTGCCGCGCGATCTGCCCGTTCTTGAGTTCCAGCATCGCCGCGGCGAACACCTTCGTGCCGTCCGGATAGGCGCAGGCCTGGGTAAAGGCCAGGCTGTCGCCGTCGGCGATGGTTGCATCGACCTTGTGGGTCATCGCGCGGCTGCAGATATCGTCCCAAAACATCGTGATCGCCGCGCGTCCGCGGATTTCGCGTGGCTTGCTCGGCGGGTTGTTGCGGTCGATCACCCGCACCAGCGCGTCGTCCGCATAGAAGCTCGACAGCATCTTTCCATCACGGCCTTCGATCGCCTTCTTGATCGCCGCGCCGTCCACTGTCTGGGTCTTGGTCAGCATTTTGTCCTCCATATGCCCGTCGTTGCGATCGGGCGGTTCATGCTTTGAGGTGTCGCCCGGCACTCATCGCCGAGCCGGGTCCTCACTGCGACTTGGCCTTGACGGCCGCGAACACGTCGTCGGTCTGTTTCTTGAAGGTCGCGAGATCGACCTGGCTGCCGTTGAGGATCGTCGACCAATGGCGCACGATTGCCGCCATCGCGATCGTCTCCTTGATCTCCTCGTCGCTGGCGCCGTTGAGCTTGGCGGCTTCGGTGTGGAAATAGATGCAGTACTGGCACGGGATCTGCGACGCGACCGCGAGCCCCATCAACTCCTTGGTCTTACCATCAAGCGCGGTCTTGGGGTTGAGCTGCACACCCTTGATCTCGGCCCAGGCGCCGGCGATGGCGACATCAGGCAGTGTCCTGAACATGTCCGGCACCGAGCCGAGCGTCGCCCGGATGTCCTTGTAGGCGGCGGTCGCCGATGCATCCTCTGCTCTTACGGGAGAGGTCGTGGTCAGCACGCCAATGCCTGCCACGACCATAAGGGATCTGACATTCAGTTTTGACTTGAGCATCTCATCCTCCGTTCGCAGCGCCTTTCGGCGATATCCGCCTGGACTGCATGGGGAATTGATAGCGCTTACACCGGTGTGCCTGCTTCGCCCGAAAGCGCCATGGCTCTCATGGCCCGTCCGGGCCAGTCTGCCTGGCGGAAAATGCCGCCGCCGCCGCTCGCGATGGCAGGTCGAGCTTGAGCAATATGTTGGCGACGTGGCGCTTGACCGTGTGCTCGCTCAGCCTGAGTTCGGCGGCGATCGCGGCATTGCTCTTGCCGTCGGCGATCAGGCTCACCACCTCGCTCTCGCGCGCGGTCAGGCAAGCCGGTTCGCTCGCCTTGGCCTTGGGACGACAAGCCGGCTCCAGGTGCTGTTCGGACATCGCCAAGACTAGCGCCATGGGCTCGTCCAGTTCGTCGATGCTGACACGGCCAGCGTCGGCGAAATGAAGCCCCGAGCCGGCTGCGAGGTCGGCGACCAGCCTCGACGCCAATATCTCGCCGCGCCCGGCGTGAGCGGCGAGTTGGATCGTCACGCGGCCCGTCAATCCTGCGGGGGGGCCGCGCAATTCGATCTCGCCGACATGCGCCCCTTGCGCGCTTGCCACACCGATTTGTTGCGCCGCGTCGCGCAATGCCGCCGCGCAGCGCAAGGCCCGCCCCGGGCCGTCGAAGCGCGAAATCATCATTTCGCCATGCACATCCGTGCAGCGCCCGCCATGGCGGCCCACAAGTGCCCGCCATATCTCGTGGAAATGCTCGCTGCGTTCGCTCCACATCCTGTCGCCAAGCCGTGCCGTGTCATAGATGCGTGTCACCAGAAGCGCCGCCAGAACGCGCTCCGCTTCCCCCACGGCGCGTTCACCGGTCAGGAATTCCTCGATCAGGTCGGCCACCCGGTCGACATCGCCGGTCCAGATCGGATGGTCGCGCCCCGGGATTTCGACTAGTCGCGCGTTGGGAATCTTCCTGGCCAGAAAACGGCTGGCGTCGGGGTCGACCCGCACATCGTTGCGGCGATGGATCAGCAGCGTCGGCGCGCTGATCGCCGCCAGCACGCCGCGCACATCGATCTCGGCGTTCATCCGCGCCAGTGCCACCGCCGCGGTCGGGCTCGCCGACAGTCGTTCGAAGCGGGCCCACCAGTTTGAGAACCGGGCGTCATCAACCCGGCCTGGCGCGAAATTGGGCAAGGTGGCGCCAGTGCCCCAAGCCGTCTCGGCCATCGCGATGAAGGCGTCCAGACGCTCCGGTGGCATCACCCATTTGTGGAAATGCGCATAGCCGCCATAGAGCGTCAGCGCCCGCGTCCGCTCCGGATAGGTGGCGGCGAACAGCATGGCCAGCGGCGCGCCTTCGGAAGCGCCAAGCAGGGCAGCACGACCGCTGCCCGCCGCATCCATCACCGCTCGCACATCGTCCATACGGGTTTCGAGGCTGGGCAGGTGATGGACATCGACGCGATCGGAGAGACCCGTGCCGCGCTTGTCGAACAGGATTAGTCGGGAGAACGCCGAAAGCCGCTTCAGGAGCCGGGTATACCCCTCGTCTTCCCAATGCAGGTCGAGATTGGAGATGAAGCCCGGCACGAAGACGAGGTCGAACGATCCCTGGCCGACCACCTGATAGGCGATCCGCACCTCGCCGCTAAGGGCGTATCGGGTTTCGATCGGCCTCACGAGATTGTCCGCCCGGCCTGACGATTTCTGATCGCCAACCATAGCAGAGCCGCGCCGGTTGCGGCAGCTTAAACTTTAGCAAAGAGCAATATAAGCCGGCGCTGGGGCTATCTCTGCGACGCCGCGACGTCGCCCGGAAAGGCTTCAAGCCCGAGCTTGAGATCGGCCTCCGCCGACGTGATCGGCCGTTTGATCTTGGCCGAAGCCGCCACGACCAGTTCGTCGAAGCCCTCACCGCCGCTGTCCAGCATCTCGAAGAACTGGCGCCGCATTCTCGGCTCCCAGAATTTGTTGATGTGCTCGGCGACGCCGGCAACGCCTTCCTCGCGTGGCCTGGAGTGGAAAAAGGCGGCGATCTGGTTGGCCATGCGCACCAGCTTTTCCCGTGTGCTCATGATGTGCTCTTCGTCATGCGACATGCTGGGTAACTCCGGAGATCACCCGGTCAGGGTGGGCAAAAACATCGAAATCGTCACCTCGCACCAAAGCCACCAGCGTCATGCCGGCTTCTTGCGCCGTGCGGATGGCAAGGGCGGTGGGAGCAGAAACGGCGATGACGAAGGCCGAACCGATCGCCGCCGTCTTCTGCACCATCTCGACCGAAACACGGCTGGTCACCACGACGGCGCCCGATGCGCCATCGATATTGGCCTTGGCCAGCGCGCCCGCCAGCTTGTCCAGCGCATTGTGGCGGCCGACATCCTCGCGCGCCATGATGACGCCCTTGCCCGGTACGTAGAAGCCGGCGGCATGCACGGCGCCGGTCTCGGTGTGCAGCGGCTGCACCTTCGACAGCAACTTGACCGAGCGGGTGATGTCTTCGGCATTGAGTGTAAGTTTCGACGCACCGACCGCATCGACCGAGCGCATCGCCTCCTCGATGGATTCGATGCCGCAGAGCCCGCAGCCGACCGGTCCGGCAAGCCGCCGCCGCCGCGCCTCGAAGCGCGTATTGGCCTGGTCCTTCAGCCGGATCTGAATGTCGATGCCGGCGCCATGATCTTCCACTTCGATGGCTTCGATCTCGTCAGGCACAGCGATGATGCCTTCGGTCAGCGAGAAGCCGAGCGCGAAATCCTCGAAATCGGCGGGGCTCGCCATCATCACCGCATGCGTGGTACCGGCAAAGGAGAACGCCACCGGCGTCTCCTCGGGCACCATGCGGTTGGCGGCAGCCGTGCCGCTGGCGCGGTGCGCCAGTCTGGAGATTTGAGAGATAGGAGAGCGGGTCACGAGGCGCCAACCTTTGGCCTGCCGGCCATTTCGCTTAGGAAGCGCCGAAGGTTTTTTGCTTCAATCGGCGATTGCTCTCCCAGGCCGCCCCCCACTCCGTCGCTGCTTCGCAGCGCCACCTCTCCCCCCTCCGGAGGGAGAGGAAGGGTGCCTCCCGGCAAAAGCGCGCGCCTTTCCTCTCCCCCGTCGATCGGGGGAGAGGTGTCGAGCGAAGCTCGACGGAGTGGGGGTCGATCAGCCGTCAAGATTGAAGCTCTTGTTGTCGAATGCCTCGACACAGCTACTCCGCCGCCTGCAGCGGAGCGATGCGGCGGCTCTGCTTGGCCTGTTCGTCATAGTCGCGCTGCCATTCCGACGGGCCGTTGGAAGCGCCGACCTGCACCGCGGTCACCTTGTATTCCGGACAGTTGGTCGCCCAGTCGGAGAAATCGGTGGTGATGACGTTGGCCTGCGTGTCGGGATGGTGGAAGGTCGTGTAGACCACGCCCGGCGACACCCTGTCGGTGATCAGCGCGCGCAGCGTCGTCTCGCCCGAGCGGCTGGTCAGCCGCACCCAGTCGCCATCATGCAGGCCGCGGTTTTCCGCGTCGTGCGGATGGATTTCCAGCCGGTCCTCCGAGTGCCACATGACATTTTCGGTGCGCCGTGTCTGCGCGCCGACATTGTACTGGCTGAGAATGCGGCCGGTGGTCAGCAGCAAGGGGAAGCGCGGCCCGGTCCTTTCGTCCGTGGCCACATATTCGGTACGGATGAACTTGCCCTTGCCGCGCACGAAGCCGTCGACATGCATGATCGGCGTGCCGAGCGGCGCCTTGTCGTTGCAGGGCCATTGCACGGAGCCGACCTTGTCGAGCAGGTCGAAGGAGACATTGGCGAAGCTTGGCGTCGTCTTGGCGATCTCGTCCATGATTTCGGACGGATGCATATAGTTCCAGTCGAGACCGATCGCGCGGGCGAGCTCCTGCGTCGCCTCCCAATCGGCGTAGCGCGCCTTCGGCTCCAGCACCTTGCGCACCATGTTGATGCGGCGCTCGGCATTGGTGAAGGTGCCGTCCTTCTCGAGGAAGGTCGATCCCGGCAGGAAGACATGCGCGTAGTTCGCCGTCTCGTTGAGGAAGAGGTCGTGCACGACCACGCATTCCATCGCGGCAAGGCCGGCGGCGACGTGCTTGGTGTCGGGATCGGACTGCAGGATGTCCTCGCCCTGGATGTAGATGCCCTTGAACGATCCGTCGACGGCGGCATCCAGCATGTTGGGGATGCGCAGGCCGGGTTCGTCGTCCAGCTTCACGCCCCATAGGCTCTCATAGATATCGCGCACCGCGTCGCCCGAAATGTGCCGATAGCCCGGCAACTCATGCGGGAACGAGCCCATATCGCACGAGCCTTGCACGTTGTTCTGGCCGCGCAGCGGGTTCACGCCGACACCCGGGCGGCCGATATTGCCGGTGGCCATTGCGAGGTTGGCGATCGCCATCACCGTAGTCGAGCCCTGGCTGTGCTCGGTGACGCCGAGGCCGTAATAGATCGCGCCATTGCCGCCCTTGGCGTAGAGGCGCGCCGCACCGCGGATCAGCTCGGGATCGACGCCCGACAGCTTGCCCACGGTTTCGGGGCTGTTTTCCGGCAGGGCGACGAAGGACGCCCAGTCCTGGAATTCCGCCCAGTCGCAGCGCTCGCGGATGAAGGCTTCGTCGAAAAGCCCCTCGGTGACGATGACATGCGCCAGCGACGTTAGCACGGCGACATTGGTGCCGGGCTTCAGCGGCAAATGGTAATCGGCTTCGACATGCGCCGACTTGACCATCTCGGTGCGACGCGGATCGAGCACGATCAGCTTGGCGCCCTGGCGCAGCCGCTTCTTCAGCCGCGAGGCGAACACCGGGTGCGCCGAAGCCGGATTGGCGCCGATGATGACGGCGACGTCGGTGAATTCGACGGAATCGAAGTCCTGCGTGCCGGCCGAGGTGCCGTAGGTCTGGCCGAGCCCATAGCCGGTCGGCGAATGGCAGACGCGTGCGCAGGTGTCGACATTGTTGTTGCGGAAGCCTTGCCGCACCAGCTTCTGGACGAGATAGGTTTCCTCATTCGTGCAGCGCGAGGAGGTGATGCCGCCGATCGCGGTGCGGCCGTACTGGTACTGGATACGGCGGAATTCCTTGGCCGTGTGGGCGATCGCCTCTTCCCAGCTCACTTCGCGCCAGGGATCGCTGACCTTTTCGCGGATCATCGGCGACAGGATGCGGTCCTTGTGGGTGGCGTAGCCATAGGCGAAGCGGCCCTTGACGCAGGAATGGCCGTGGTTCGCCATGCCCTCCTTGTAGGGCATCATGCGGATGACCTCGTCGCCCTTCACTTCGGCCTTGAACGAGCAGCCGACGCCGCAATAGGCGCAGGTGGTGACGGCCGAGCGCTCCGGCAGGCCTTTTTCGAGCACGGTCTTCTCGCGCAGCGCATCGGTCGGGCAGGCCTGCACGCAGGCGCCGCAGGAGACGCATTCCGAGGCAATGAAGTCCTCGTGCATGCCGGCGACCATGCGCGATTCGAAGCCGCGGCCCTCGATGGTCAGCGCGAAAGTGCCTTGCACCTCCTCGCAGGCGCGCACGCAGCGCGAACAGACGATGCACTGCGCCGGATCGTAGGTGAAATAGGGGTTGGATTCATCGCGGGCGATGTAGTCGACCGCGAGCGAGCCATGGCCGGGCGCGACGCCATTTTCTTCCTTGACGTGGTTGCGGCCCTCGACGCCGTAGCGGTTTTCGGTCAGGCCGACGGACTTCGCCACCACATCGAACTCGCTGGCGCCGGTTCCCGCCTTCTCGTTCCACCCGGTCGGATGGTCGGAGACGTAGAGTTCCATGACGCCGCGGCGGATGGCGTCGAGCCTGTCCGATTGCGTACGTACCACCATGCCTTCGCCGACCGGCGTCGTGCAGGAGGCCGGCGTGCCGCCACGCCCTTCGATCTCGACGAGGCAGACGCGGCAGGAACCGAAGGAGTCCAGCATGTCGGTGGCGCAGAGCTTCGGAATCTCCACCCCGCCTTCCATCGCCGCACGCATGATCGACGTGCCTTCCGGCACGCTGATGCTGCGGCCATCGACGGTCAGCGTGACCTGCTTCTCGGCCTTCGACTGCGGAGTTCCGTAATCGAGTTCTTCGATGAGCGTCGGGAAGTCGGCCTTGATGTTCATCTGCCAGCTCCTATTCAGCAGCCACGCGCGCCGGCGCGGGCTTGAAATCCTCGGGGAAATGCGTGATCGAGCTCATCACCGGGTAGGGCGTGAAGCCGCCCAGCGCGCAGAGCGAACCGAACTTCATCGTGTTGCAGAGGTCCGTGACCAAAGCGAGGTTCTTCTCCGGCTCGATGCCGGCGGCAAGCCTGTCGATGGTTTCCACGCCCCGCGTCGAGCCGATGCGGCAAGGCGTGCACTTGCCGCAGCTTTCGATGGCGCAGAACTCCATGGCGAAGCGTGCCTGCTTCAGCATGTCGGCAGTATCGTCGAAAACTGTGACGCCGGCGTGGCCGATCAGTCCATCGCGCTTGGCGAATTCTTCGTAGTCGAACGGCGTGTCGAACAAGGCGCGCGGGAAATAGGCGCCGAGCGGCCCGCCGACCTGCACCGCCTTGACCGGACGTCCAGTGGACGTGCCGCCGCCGATATCGTCGACGATCTCGCCCAGTGTCAGGCCGAAAGCGGTTTCGAACAGGCCGCCTTGCTTGACGTTGCCGGCGATCTGGATCGGGATCGTGCCGCGTGAGCGGCCCATGCCGAAATCCTTGTAGAAGGTGGCGCCCTTGTCCATGATGATAGGCACCGAGGCCAGCGAGATGACGTTGTTGATCACCGTCGGCTTGCCGAACAATCCTTGTATCGCGGGCAGCGGCGGCTTGGCGCGCACCACGCCGCGCTTGCCTTCCAGGCTGTTCAAGAGCGAGGTTTCCTCGCCGCAGACATAGGCGCCGGCGCCGACGCGGATTTCCATGTCGAAGGCGTTGGGCGAGCCCAGCACATTGACGCCGAGCACGCCGGCCTTGCGGGCGATCTCGACCGCCTTGTTCATGACAGCCACCGCGTGCGGATATTCCGAGCGGATGTAGACAAAACCCTTGGTCGCGCCGGTGGCGATGCCGGCGATGGCCATGCCCTCGATGAGCACGAAGGGGTCGCCCTCCATGATCATGCGGTCGGCGAAGGTGGCGCTGTCGCCTTCATCGGCGTTGCAGACGATGTATTTGCGCTCCGATGTCGTGTCGAGCACCGTCTTCCATTTGATGCCGGTCGGGAAGCCCGCGCCGCCGCGACCGCGCAGGCCGGAGTCGGTCACCTGCTTGACGATGTCGGCGGGCGCCATGGCCACCGCGTTCTGCAGGCCCTTCAATCCGCCGAGCGATTTGTAGGCATCGAGCGACAGCGGGTCGTTGATGCCGCAGCGTGCGAAGGTCAGCCGCGTCTGCTTGGCGAGGAACGGGATTTTGTCGGGCGCACCCAGCCAGCGCTTGTGATACCCGCCTTGGAGAAAGCCGCTGTCGAACAGGCTCTTCACGTCCGACGGCTTCACCGGCCCGTAGGCGACACGGCCATTGTCTGTCGCCACCTCGACCATCGGTTCGAGGAAATAGGCGCCGCGCGAGCCGTTGCGCACGATCTTGGCATCGATGCCGCGCTCGGCCAGTTCATTTGCGATCGCTTTGGCGACCTTTTCCGCGCCCAGCGCCAGCGCGCCGGAATCGCCGGGAATGTAGATGCGGGGGGTCATGAGCGCACCTCGGCGACGATCTCGTCGATCTTCTCGTCATCGAGCCGTCCGATCACCTCGCCGTCCAGCATAGCCGACGGCGAACAGGCACACAGCCCGAGACAATAGACCGGCTCCAATGTAACCGACCCGTCATGCGTGGTCTCATGGAAATCGATGCCGAGCAACTGCTTGACCCTGGCGGCGACGGCGTCCGAGCCCATCGACTGGCAGGCTTCCGCCTGGCAGAGCTTCAGCACGTGCCGGCCGGCCGGCCGGGCACGGAAATCGTGATAGAAGCTGACGACGCCGTGCACTTCGGCCCTGGAGAGGTTCAGCCCGTCGGCGATGACCGGCAGTGAGGCCTGCGGCACATGACCGAACTCTTCCTGGATGCCGTGCAGGATCGGCAGCAACGGACCTTCGAGGTCCTTCAGATCCTGAATGATCGCCGCGGTGCGCGATGCGATCTCGGTACTTGCAGGCTGCACGGTCATGCAGCGCCCTCCCTGGTCATGGCGGCCCGATATATGTCACCCCAAGATATAGAGCGGTTTTGGGGTAACGACATGCACAGGGCGCAATATCGCTAAGTCCTTACGAAATCAGAGGAAACCCCCGAGATCAATAAAGCTGTCCCGTCGTTTGATAGAAATTTTCTATCGACAACGCTCAGCCTCCATTCTCTAGCCTAGCGATGGGCGCGGAAATCGTCTGCCAGCGCCATCGCCTCGTCCAGCAGCGCCTGCACCAGCGGCGTGTGCGGCTCGCGCGGCGCGGCCACCAGGCCGACCGTATGGCTGGCATCGGGTTCGACGATCGGAATGGCCCGGATCGGTTCGGAAAAACCGAACGTTTCCGCAAGGTTGAGTGGCATGATCGATGACCATTTGCCGGTTCGGATGTGCGAGAACAGCACGATCATCGAGTTCGATTCCAGCGTCGGCCGCACCTGTACGCCCGCTTCCGCCAGGTGCTGGTCGATGATGCGGCGGTTCTGCATGTCCGGCGTCAGAAGGCACAGCGGCAAATGGCTGATCTCCGCCCATGTCACTTTGTCGCGGTCGGAATAGGGATTGCCGATAGCGGTGATCAACTGGTAGCGCTCGTCATAGAGCGGCACGCTGGTCACCCGACCCAGCGGTTCGTTGTCAAGATAGGTGATGCCGGCATCGACATCGAAATTGCCTAGCAGCGACAGCACTTCGATCGAGGTGCGCGACAATACTGAAAAAGTGACGCCCGGATGCTTTTCGCGAAACGGCGTCGTCAGCCGCGCCACCATGGCGAGCGCCGTCGGGATGGCGGCGATGCGGATGCGGCCGGAGAGGCCGTGGCGCGCCGCCCGCATCTCCTCGCGCATGGTCCTGGAGTCGCCAACGATGCGGCGCGCCCAGACCAACACCTGCTTGCCCTCCGGCGTCAGCCCCTGAAAGCGCGAGCCGCGCAGTACGAGCATGACGCCGAGCTGGCCTTCCAGTTGCTTGATGCCGGCCGACAGCGTCGGCTGGGTGACGCCGCACACTTCCGCGGCGCGGCCGAAATGCTCTTCCCTGGCCAGTGCGATGAAGAATTCCAGCTTGTCGATCATTGGCGGAAGCTATCCGGCGCAGTGGCGCCGCGCCAGATGGTTGCTGCTACCGCCGACAATCGTGCCGCCCCCAGCCATTGCGCAATCGCAAAAAACTACCTGTCGACGAGATTCAGGATGTTGCCGTCCGGATCCTTGAACCAAGCGACCCTCATACCCTGTCCGACATGGACATCACCTTCCAGCGTCAAACCGGGCATTTCGTAGTGTTCAAAGACGACGCCCTTCGATTTCAGCGCGGCGACGACGGTGCCGATCGCGTCGCCGACCGTCCACGTCACCGCTGTCGCCTTGTTGGTTCCGGCGAATTGGGAGCGATAGACATTGATGGTGGTGTCGCCGCTTTTGTACACGATCAGTTCGCCGCCCTCATCGTGCACCTGTTTCAGGCCGAGCGTCCCCTCATAGAAAGCCTTTGCCTTGGCCAGGTCCCTGACCGCGAGATTGGCCGTTGCGTTGCTGTTTTCAAGCATGATCGTCTCCTTTCCTGGCTGTCATTCCCTCTGGTCATGGAAATAGGTCACCCAGGCCGCTTGACGACCGCCACACGGCTGACGCTTGGAGCCGTCCGCGTTCTGCACTATGTGAGCTGCAGCCGAACGCCAGGGAATAACAGCCATGTCCATCACCAAGGAAATCGTCGTCGAGCGCCTGAAGACCGTCAACGGGCCCGACTTCACCGGCAACATCGTCGATCTCGGCATGGTTTCGGAGATTTTCATCGCCGATTCGAAGGTGTTCTTCTCGATCACCGTTCCCGCCGCGCGCGCCCCGGAGATGGAGCCCTTGCGTGCCGCCGCAGAGCGGGTGGTGAAGGCCATTCCCGGCGTCGCCGGCGCGGTCGTTGCGCTGACGGCCGAAAAGAAAGGCGGAGGCATGGAGGCACCGGTTCCACCGCGTCCCGCACCCAGGCGGGCTCCGCCCGCCGCCGCACCGCGGGCGGCCCCGCATGCTCCCGCTTCGCAGAGCCACGGCAAGCGCGGCGTGCCCGGCATCGAGGCGATCATCGCGGTTGCCTCCGGCAAGGGCGGCGTCGGCAAGTCGACCACGGCCGTCAATCTGGCGCTTGGCCTTGCCGCCAATGGCTTGCGGGTTGGCGTGCTCGATGCCGACATCTACGGCCCGTCCATGCCCAGGCTGCTCAACATCCACGGCCGGCCGCAGACGGTCGACGGCAAGATCCTGAAACCCATGGAGAATTACGGCCTCAAGGTGATGTCGATGGGTTTCCTCGTCGATGAGGAGACGCCGATGATCTGGCGCGGGCCGATGGTGATGTCGGCGCTCACGCAGATGCTGCGCGAGGTCGAATGGGGGCGGCTCGACGTGCTCGTCGTCGACATGCCGCCCGGCACTGGCGACGCGCAGCTCACCATGGCCCAGCAGGTGCCTCTGGCCGGCGCGGTCATCGTCTCGACGCCGCAGGACCTGGCGCTGATCGATGCCCGCAAGGGTCTCAACATGTTCAAGAAAGTCGACGTGCCGCTGCTCGGCATCGTCGAGAACATGAGCTACTTCCTCGCCCCGGACACCGGCAAGCGCTACGACATTTTCGGCCATGGCGGCGCGCGCCGCGAGGCCGAGAGGCTGGGCGTCACCTTCCTCGGCGAGGTGCCGCTGGAAATGGGCATTCGCGAGAGCTCGGACGCCGGCACGCCGGTGGTCGCCTCGAAGCCCGACGGCGCCGAGGCGAAAATCTACCGCGATATAGCCTCCAAGGTCTGGGACAGGGTCATTGAGGAACGCGGCGCGGCCGAAGCGGCGGTGCCCAACATCGTATTTGAGTGATCCTTCACGGGAAGAATCAGCCGCCGACTTTCTCGCCGAATGCCGAAAAGAACTGTCCGGCCAGTTTCTTCGATGTCGATTCGATCAGCCGGCTGCCGAGCTGCGCGATCTTGCCGCCGACTTCTGCCTTGGCGGCATATTTGAGGACCGTCGCGTCCGGCCCGTCGGCGGTGAGGGTGACGTCGGCGCCGCCCTTGGCGAAGCCGGCGATGCCACCCTTGCCTTCGCCCTGGATGGTATAGGCATGCGGCGGCTTGAGATTTTTCAGCGTCACTTCGCCGTTGAAGGTCGCCTTGATCGGCCCGATCTTCAGCACCACCGTTGCCGCCATCTCGGTCGCCGATTTCATTTCCAGGCTCTTGCAGCCCGGAATGGCGTCCTTCAGGACGGTTGGGTCATTCAGCGCTTCCCACACTTTCTGCACGGGTGCGGCGATACGTTCCTCGCCCTCGATCACCAAAGCCATCTAAACCTCCCCGATCGCCGATGTCGGATTGGTCGTAGCGCGCGGCTCGATAGCTGTCTATCGCACCAAAGTCGGGATTCAGATCACGCGTGCCCCTTGCCTGCATCCGCGCGTTGTCATATCGATTTGTCATACAAATACGGAGACCATGATGGCCGGCGCCCCCACGAAAAAGAAAAAGTTCCGCTCGCAGGAGTGGTTCGACAATCCCGACAATCCGGGAATGACGGCGCTCTATCTCGAGCGCTACCTGAATTACGGACTGACACGCGCCGAGCTGATGTCGGGCAAGCCGCTGATCGGCATCGCCCAGACGGGCTCCGATCTTTCGCCTTGCAACCGGCACCACATCGAGCTCGCCAAGCGCGTGCGCGAAGGCATCGTCTCGATGGGCGGCATTCCTTTCGAATTCCCCTGTCACCCGATCCAGGAGACCGGCAAGCGGCCGACCGCGGCACTTGACCGCAACCTCGCTTATCTCAGCCTGGTCGAAGTGCTCTATGGCTATCCGCTCGACGGCGTCGTTCTGACCATCGGCTGCGACAAGACCACGCCTGCCTTGCTGATGGCGGCGGCGACCGTCAACATCCCGGCCATCGCGCTATCGGTCGGCCCGATGCTCAATGGCTGGCACAAGGGCAAGCGCACCGGCTCGGGCACCATCGTCTGGGAATCGCGCCAGCGCCTGTCGGCCGGCGAGATCGACTATGACGAGTTCATGGACATCGTCGCCTCCTCGGCGCCGTCCACGGGCTACTGCAACACGATGGGCACCGCCACCACGATGAATTCGCTGGCCGAGGCGCTCGGCATGCAGCTGCCTGGTTCGGCCGCCATCCCGGCGCCGTACCGCGAGCGCGGCCAGATCGCCTATGAGACGGGTAAACGCATCGTCGACATGGTACACGAGGACCTGAAGCCGTCCGACATCATGACCCGCGCGGCCTTCGAAAACGCCATCGTCGTCAATTCGGCGATCGGCGGCTCCACCAACGCGCCGATCCATCTCAACGCGATCGCCCGCCATCTCGGCGTACCGCTCGACAATGACGACTGGCAGAAGGTCGGCCTCAACGTGCCGCTCATCGTCAACCTGCAGCCGTCGGGTGAATATCTCGGCGAAGACTATCACCACGCCGGTGGCGTACCCGCCGTGGTGGCCGAACTGATGAAGGCCGGAATGCTGCCGCATCCCGATGCCTTGACCGTCAATGGCAAGTCGATCGGTGCCAACTGCGAGGGGGTCGCCAACGAGAACACCGACGTCATCCGCACCGTGGCCGAGCCGCTGAAGTCCAATGCCGGCTTCATCAACTTCAAGGGCAATCTGTTCGATTCGGCGATCATGAAGATGAGCGGCATCTCGCCGGAATTCCGCGAGCGCTATCTGTCCAACCCGAACGATCCGGAAGCCTTCGAGGGCAACGCCATGGTCTTCGACGGCCCGGAGGATTACCACGCCCGCATCGACGATCCGGCGCAAGGCATCGACGAGCACACCATCCTGTTCATGCGCGGCGCCGGCCCTGTCGGCTATCCTGGCGGCGCCGAGGTCGTCAACATGCAGCCGCCGGCCTACCTCATCAAGAAGGGTATCCACGCGCTCGCCTGCATCGGCGACGGCCGCCAGTCCGGCACGTCGGGCTCGCCGTCGATCCTCAACGCCTCGCCGGAAGCCGCCGTCGGCGGCGGCCTGGCGCTGCTCAAGACCGGCGACCGCGTCCGCATCGACCTGCGGAAAGGCACCGCGAATATCCTCGTCAGCGACGACGAAATCACCCGGCGTCGCGCCGAACTGGAGAAAGATGGCGGCTATCATTATCCCCAGCACCAGACCCCGTGGCAGGAGATCCAACGCGGCATGGTCGACCAGTTCTCGGCCGGCATGGTGCTGAAGCCGGCGGTGAAATACCAGGATGTCGCGCACACCATGGGCGTGCCTCGCGACAATCACTGATTCTTCCCCGGAATAATCATCGATTATTCCTGGCTGGTCACAGATGGATGAATAGACGAACACCGGCGGCCTGATCGATCAGGCCGCCGGTGCGCCATTAGGCCGGGAACGCTCCGTCCTTGACAAGCCCGCCCAACAATTCCACCATCATGCCAAGGGGTGCATCGCGACGACCCCGTGAGGCGTCAGCCCAATGTTCGCGTCCAGGCTTCTCTGTTCAGGAGGTGGACGCCATGCCGTCAACAACCGCTATCACCGTACAGCAACTATCCCGTCTGATTGGTCTGCCCGGCGCACCTGTGATCGTCGATGTCCGCATCGATGACGATCACGACGCCGATCCGCGCCTGCTGCCGGCCTCGCACCGGCGCAACTTCAAAACCGTCTCGGTCTGGGCAAACGATTTTGCCGGCAGCCAAGTGGCCGTCGTCTGCCAGAGGGGGCAAAAGCTTTCGCAGGGCGTGGCCGCATGGCTGCGGCACCAGGGCGTTGCCGCCGAATCCCTCGAAGGCGGTTTCGAGGCCTGGCGCGATGCCGGGGGCCTTCTGGTCCGCGCCGGCAAGATACCGTCCCGCGATGAAAAAGGCCGCACCGTCTGGGTGACGCGGGCTCGCCCCAAGGTCGACCGCATCGCCTGCCCCTGGCTGATCCGGCGTTTCATCGATCCGCATGCGGTCTTTCTTTTCGTCGAGGCGGCCGAAGTGCCTGCCGTCGCCGACCGCTTCCAAGCAGTGCCCTTCGACATCGACAATGTGTTCTGGAGCCACCGCGGCGAACGCTGCACCTTCGACACGATGATCGAGGAGTTCGGGCTGGAATCCCAGGCACTCGACCGCCTTGCCACGATCGTGCGCGCGGCGGACACCGCCAGGCTCGATCTCGTTCCCCAGGCCGCCGGATTCCTTGCCGCCTCGCTCGGCCTGTCACGCATGTTCCGCGACGATCTGGAACAGCTGGGGGCGGGGATGCTGCTCTATGACGCGTTCTTCCGCTGGTGCCGCGACGCCACCGACGAGACGCACAACTGGCCGGGCGGGGCAAAGCCGTCATGAGCAGCCTCGTTTCGGGGAAAGATGCGGACGTCGTGGATGTGCCGGCGGTCCCGAGCTTCCGCGAGGCTACGAAACTCTGGGCGAAGATCGGATTGCTGAGCTTCGGCGGACCCGCGGGGCAGATCGCGCTCATGCACAAGGAATTGGTCGAGGACCGGCGCTGGATCGGCGAACAGCGTTTCCTGCATGCCTTGAATTACTGCATGCTGCTGCCCGGTCCCGAGGCCCAGCAGCTCGCCATCTATATTGGCTGGCTGCTGCACAGGACGGTCGGCGGTCTCGTCGCAGGCGTCTTGTTCGTGGTGCCCGGTGCGCTCGTCATGCTCACCCTGAGCACCTTTTATGCGCTCTATGGTGATGTCCCGCTGGTCGAGTCGCTGTTCTTCGGGGTCAAGGCCGCCGTGCTCGCGGTCGTGGTCGAGGCGGTGATCCGCATCGGCCGCCGCGCCTTGAAGAACCGGGTGATGGTGGCGATCGCGGCTTGCGCTTTTCTCGGCATCTATGTGCTCAGCATCCCGTTCCCGCTCATCGTCCTGCTTGCGGGGCTGGTGGGATGGCTGGGAAACCGGGTCGCGCCAGCCCTGTTTTCCGGTGCGGCGCACGGCAAGAACGACGCTCCCGACATCCGGGGAGCGGTCGACCTGATGTTCGAACGCGGCGAGCTAACCCATACCAGGCCGACACGATGGCATGCGCCGCGCACGGTCGCCATCTGGCTGCCGATCTGGCTCGGGCCGGTTCTGTTGCTCTGGGCGCTCACCGGGACGAGCAGCGTGTGGACGCAGATAGGCGGGTTCTTCAGTCTCATGGCGGTCGTCACCTTCGGCGGCGCCTACGCGGTTCTCGCCTATGTCGCACAGGCGGCCGTCGAATCTTTCGGCTGGCTGGCACCCGGCGAGATGGTCGATGGCCTCGGGCTTGCCGAAACCACGCCTGGTCCGCTCATTCTGGTGTTGCAGTTTGTCGGCTTCATCGCCGCGTTTCGCCACTCCGGCTCGCTGAACCCGTTGCTTGGCGGATCGCTTGGAGCGCTGCTGACCTTGTGGGTCACGTTCACCCCGTGCTTCTTCTGGATATTCCTCGGTGCGCCCTATATCGAGGCCTTGCGTGGCAACAAGGCCCTGTCGGCCGCGCTCGGAGCCATCACCGCCGCCGTGGTCGGCGTCATCCTGAACCTCGCTTTGTGGTTCGCCATGCACGTCATCTTTCACCAAGTCAGCAAACTTGGCCTCGGCATGAATGTGCCGGTGCCGTCATCGATCGACTGGCGAGCCGCATTTTTGTCCTGTGCCGCCATGATCGCCATCCTCAAGCTGAAGATCGGCATGCTGCCGACACTTGCCGGGTCAGCCCTGGCCGGTGTCCTGCTGCTGGCGGTGAGCGGATAGGCGCATGTTGCTGCCTTTGTATTCTGCCAGCCAACCACCTAGAGCGGTTCAGTGTTTGATAGAATCTCTGACCCGCTCTAACTTCTTGTTTTTACGCAATTCCGGACGGAAAACCGCTACGCACTTTTCCTGGAATTGCTCTAACTGGTTGGAAACGGATTGGACCATCATGGCGCAACGACGCTCTTCCCTCGGCTTTCTCGGCATGTTCGGCCGCTCGGGTGATTTGCGGCAGCTCGATGCCGCCTTGCGCGGCGCCGACCTGCACCCCGCCCTTGTGCCCGAAGGGGTGAAACTCACCATCGTCAATCTGATGAAGGACCGCTGGCCCGAGGAGCCACCGCCGCAGGCCTATCCGCAGGTGGCGCAGCTGTTCAGCTATTGCATCGCCGGCCCGGAAACCTTCGAGCGTGCGCAAGGCTTGCTGCAGCGGCTCGACGCGGAGCGCCGGATCGAGGCGGCTCTCGAAACCGGCGACAGCTTCGATGCGCGGATCGTGCTGATGGCGCTGCACGCCAAGCTGATCAACGCCGAAGTCGTCGAACGCTATGGGCTGGCAGCCGGATGATTTCAGGTCTAATCGACCTGAAATCTGAATCCCTCTCTAAATCAAAGAGATAGAGCATGATACCGTCCGAGGAGATTTATTTAGTCCCGACCGACGGGTAAAGGGCGTAGGGGTTGAAAGGTAGGTCGGACGCAACTCAGCAGATATCGCCTAGCCACTTCAGTAACGTCAAAGAGGACAAACGAGGCTACTTCTTCTGCACCTGTGACAAATAATTCGACAAAGCCAAATGTATCTGATCGAGAGAATCAATCTACGCGAAATGCGATTGGACTGATGGGTGGTTTAGCCGCATGGGCTGGATTAGCAGCGCTCGCTTTCTAAGGGGTGAAATTATGTCGGATTTCGACTTAGGGAAGGTAATCAAACAGAAACTAGAAGTCTTACTTTATGCCATCGATAGTCGCCAAGGTGGATTTTCCGAACTTAGCTATACCGGTATGCAAGATATTTTCCTTGAGCCTGCAATGAGGGAAATCGGATTAGATCGTTCTCAGACAGAAGCCGTGTTCATGTCGCGACGACTCCAGCAAGCGATGCCTCTCTCCGCTGGCATGAGCCCTGCTGAGGAGAACTCGCTCAATAACATTGTTACAGACGTAGGTATGTGGAAAGAGCGGACGGGTTATCTCTTTCGCCGTGACGAAAATTCTCTTGAACGTAAAATACCGAATGGTGCTGAGGTTAAGATTGCCGGATCGGTAGTAAAAGATTGCTTTGTATCGTCAGGATTAAAAGACGTTTCCTATACGAAAGGGGATGGATATCTGACATGGCGAGGCATTGAGTTTCTTGAACAAATAAGCATAAGAGTAGCTTTTGACGTTAGAACGAAATACAAATGGAGAATGCGATTTAATGTCGGAATTTTCTCGAAAGATGGAGATCTGCTCTGTGGCGTAAGCGATTGGGAAGCATTTGGAAAAATCATATATGCAGTAGTTGGATTGAATTTCAAAGAACCTTTCGAATATTGCGATACATCCGATAGCAATCTCAAGATTTTAAATAATTATTTATCTATTGTTGTCTCGACATTAAATCAAGTTAGGTCTTGGCGATTGTAGAGACGTATCTCTTCGAATTAGGGGCGCCGACTAAATCTCTTGGCGAGAAGCAGTTCTACCCGCCCATGCCGCCGCGCGGCAGCTTGATCATGTCGCCGAAGCGGGCGCGCAACTTGTCGTCGAGCAGCTTCGGCACATGGCGCGGAAAGCGTTCGGCAAGGACGCGCTTCTTCTCGATGATCGCGCGCTGCAGGATGTCCGGCCGACCCTTCTCGTTCCACTCCTTCGGCGAAAACCGGTCGCCGACGGCGGGATAGAAATATTCGGTCTGCATCAGCCGCAGCGTCTGTTCGTTGCCGAGATAATGACCTGGCCCCTTCAGGCAGACATCGGCGATGGTGTCGATCGACAGCGCTTCGTCGGTCACCTCGATGCCGCGCACGCAGCGCAGGCAGTGTCCGAGCATGTCGTTGTCGATGATCAGGCTTTCCAGGCAGAAGCCGAGCAGCGAGGCATGCATGCCGGCCGATTCATAGACCAGGTTGAGCCCGGCAAGGCCCGCCATCACGTCGGTGATGCCCTTCTCATAGCCGGACTGGATGTCGGGCAGTTTCGAATCCGTCATGCCGGCGGCCGAACCGCCCGGCAGGTCGTAATATTGCGCCATCTGGGCGCAGGCCGCGGTCAGCACGGCCTGCTCGGCCGAGCCGCCCGACATGGCGCCTGTCCTGAGATCCGATACGAACGGCCAGGTGCCGAAGATCGCCGGATGTCCTGGTTTGATGGCGTTGACATAGACCAGGCCGGCCAGCACTTCGGCCACCGCCTGCACCACGGCGCCGGCAATCGCCGCCGGTGCCGTGGCTCCGGCCTGTCCCGCTGACAAAAGCAGGATCGGAATGCCGCCCTCGACGCAGGCCTCGAGCACGCCGCAGGCGTCCTCGGCGAACTTCATCGGCGGCACGACGAAGCAGTTCGAATTCGACACGAATGGCCGGGCGCGGAAATTCTCCTCGCCGCCGGCGATGGCATAGAGCATTTCGAGCGCCGGCTGCACGTTCTCGCGCACCGTAAACGAGGTGCCGACATGCTTGGACGTGCCCATCACGCAGGCGTAGAGCGTGTTGAAGTCCATTTCGAGCGGATCGGGAATGTCGCGCGGCACCATCGGCCGCTGGAAGAAATGGATGTTGTCGAGCCCTTCGACGATGCGGGCGGCGTCATAGATGTCCTGCAGCAGCGACTCGCGGTATTCGCGCTTCTCGACATCCACCAGATGAACCGCGGCGCCTGCCGTGCCGTAGTGCACGCGCTTGCCCTGGATCACCATGTCGTGTTTGGGATCCTGGCCGTGCAGGGTGAAGTTCCGTGCCGCCTTCTTGATCGTCTCGAGCACCAGCGCGCGCGGGAACCGGATGCGGCCATCGTCGCCATAAGTGGCGCCGGCCTGGGTCAGCGCCTCGATGCAGGAGGGGATGGCGTTGGCGAAGCCGACCGTTTCCAGGAGCGTCAGCACCGCTTCGTGGATGCGCTCGCGATCATTGCCCTTGAGTGGTCCGTAGCTGCCGCCCTCGAGGCCGGCACGCACCGGCTTGATGTCGTCGGCCAATGGCGCTGCCCGCATGGCGCGACGCGCTTCGCGTCCGCCGGAGCGGCGCGAGCGTTGATCCGCCGCCGCTTCCTGCTTTTCAAGAACCACAGACATGGAAGCACTCCACCTTTGCTGAGAAACAGCGCGGCGGTTGGCCCACCATCGGCTGCTTCTTCCCCTTTGTGCCACGACTATGCTGCCGGCATTGGCACAGCCTATGAGCCAGCCGGCCCGGTTGCATATGCCAGCGCTAAAGGAGCCGAAGCCGCCATTGGGCGGCTCCGGTCAGTGGAATCAGGCGGCTGCGGGCCTGCGGCCGGCGGCGGTGGCCAGTTCGCGGATGCCGGGCTCGATGTGCTGCAGCGCGATCGAGGAAATACCCAACCGCATGAAACGCGAAGGCTTTTCGGTGCGGTCGAAGAAGCGGTCGCCAGGCTCGATGATGACGCTGCGCGAGGCGGCGGCTTCGGCCAAACCGCGGGAATCGGTACCCCGCGGTCCTTCCAGCCACAGCGACGTGCCGCCGGCCGAATCGGTCGAGCGCCATTCCGGCAGGAAGGCGGAAATCGCATGGACCAGACGCTTGCGCCGCTCGTCGAAGGCGCTCGACAGCCGCCGCACCAGCGCTTCGTGATGGCCGAGCGACAGGAAGAGCGCCACGGCGCGCTGATTGTTGGCCGGCGGATGGCGCAGCATGAAGCGGCGCAGCGCCCTCAGTTCAGCGATTAGCCCAGCCGAGGCCACGATGTAGCCAAGCCGCAGACCGGGGGCCAGCGTCTTCGACATCGAGCCGACATAGACGACGCGGCCGGAACGATCGAGGCTCTTCAGCGCCTGCTGCGGCGCCTCGTCGAGCAGCTGGCTGTCATAGCCGTCCTCGATGATGATCTGGTTGTGCCGGTTGGCGCGCGCCAGAAGGTCCTGCCGCCGCTCCGCCGACAACGGCACCATGGTCGGGCAATGATGGCTGGGCGTGACGAAGACGAAGCCGGAATCATTGGGAATAGAAGAGGTTACGATGCCGGACTGGTCGACCGGCACCGGCTCGATGTCGGCGCCCGCGAGCCGGAAGATCGAGCGCGCGTCGGGGTAGCCCGGATCTTCCATCGCCACCTTGGAGCCCTTGGTCATCAGCAGCGAAGCCAGCATATAGAGCGCGTTCTGGGCGCCCAGCGTGACGATGATCTCGTCGGGATTGGCGAAGATGCCGCGCCTGGGCAGCAGCCGTGCCTGGATCTGCTCGATCAGCAGCGGATCGTCGCGGTCGACCATGTCGGACGCCCAGTTGCGGATCTCCAGCACCGCCAGCGCCATGCGGTTGCACTCACGCCACTCGGCGGTCGGGAACAGCGCCGGGTCGAACTGGCCGTAGACGAAGGGATAGGACGACTTGATCCAGTTCTCGTGCTTGGCCGGCGGCGGCATGTCGCTTGCGGCGATCTGCCGGCGCGCCTTCCAGTCGATCTCGTTGGCCTGGTCGGGCGCCTTCTGGTGCGGCTTGGCGGGTGTCGCCAGCACGTCGGGATTGACGAAATGGCCGCGCCGCTCGCGCGCCACCAGGAAACCCTGGTCGACGAGCTGCTGGAAGGCCAGCACCACGGTCCCGCGCGCCACGCCGAGTTTTTCGGCCAGGATACGGCAGGAAGGAAGCGGCATCGAAGCGGCGATCTGGCGGTCGAGAATGGCGGCCACGATGGCTTGGCGGATCTGCGCCTGCAGGGTCTGGCCGGATTCGGCCGAAATCCGGAACAGGCCGGACCATATCGCCGTGTCGTTTCTCTGTGGCATGGAAGATGTTCCTCGATGGCCAGCTTTTTTCGCTTGGCTGGACCAGCCGAACGTACCCGTGGCACAAGGGGTTGCGCCAATCAATTTTTCTGATCTTTGGGATTTATGCCAGTGATCCTTCAGGCCCGAACCAACGCGCTGCTACCTCCCTGCCCGATACATTGTGTCATCGCATCGTGATGCGCTGCGTCATCGCCGCGTATTGACCGGATGGAATTCGGCTCAATAGTTTCGGCGCGACGACACGCGCCGGAAACATCCGGTCTGATATGGTGCGTCCAAAACGCCAGGAGTCCCCGCCAGTGGATCAGTCAGCCTTCCAGAAACAGCTTGCCGCCCTGCGCAATCATCGCGCCGTGGCGCCCGCCAGCATGCGCCAGGCCTTTGCCGCCGATCCGCGGCGGTTCGCGACATTCTCCGCCACGGACAACGAGATGTTGCTCGACTGGTCGAAATGCGCCGTCGATGCGACCACCATGGATCTGCTGGAAAAGCTGGCCGCCGCTGCCGATCTCGAAGGCCGTCGCGCCGCCATGTTCGCCGGCAAGAAGATCAATGTCACGGAAGACCGCGCCGTTCTGCACACGGCACTGCGCAACCTCAGCGGCAAGGGTGTCACGGTCGACGGCCAGGACGTCAAGGCGGATGTCATTTCCGTGCTCGACGCCATGGGCGCCTTCGCCGATGCCATCCGCTCCGGCAAGGCGACAGGCGCCACCGGCAAGAAGATCACCGACATCGTCAACATCGGCATCGGCGGCTCGGACCTTGGTCCGGCCATGGCGACGCTGGCGCTCGCCCCCTATCATGACGGCCCGCGCGCGCACTACGTTTCCAACATCGACAGCGCCCACATCCACGACACGCTGAAGGGGCTGTCCGCCGAAACCACGCTGTTCATCATCGCGTCCAAGACCTTCACCACGGTCGAGACGATGACCAATGCGCAGACGGCGCGCGACTGGGTGCAGAAGGCGCTCGGCAAGGAGGCCGTGGGCAAGCATTTCGCCGCCGTCTCGACCGCGCTCGACCTGGTGGCCAAGTTCGGCATCGAGCAGGATCGCGTCTTCGGCTTCTGGGACTGGGTCGGCGGCCGCTATTCGCTGTGGGGCGCGATCGGCCTGCCGGTCATGATCGCCGTCGGCCCGCGTAATTTCCGTGCCTTTCTCGATGGCGCGCACGAGATGGACGAGCATTTCCGCATCGCGCCGCTCCGCAAGAACCTGCCGGCGCTCCTGGGGCTTGTCGGCTGGTGGCACCGCGTGATCTGCGGCTACCCGGCCCGCGCGGTCATCCCCTACGACCAGCGCCTGTCCAGGCTGCCGGCCTATCTTCAGCAACTCGACATGGAATCGAACGGTAAGAGCGTCACCCTTGACGGCACTGCGGTGACGACGCCGACCGGACCGTTGGTCTGGGGCGAGCCAGGCACCAACGGCCAGCACGCCTTCTTCCAGCTGCTGCACCAGGGCACCGATCTGATCCCGGTCGAGTTCCTCGCCGCCGCCATCGGCCACGAGCCTGATCTCAAGCACCAGCATGACCTGCTGCTCGCCAACTGCCTGGCGCAGTCGGAAGCCTTGATGAAGGGCCGTACGCTGGAGGAGGCGCGCGCGCAGATGCTGGCCAAGGGCATGAAGCCTGCCGATGTCGACCGTATCGCGCCGCATCGTGTCTTCTCCGGCAACCGGCCCTCGGTGACCATCCTCTACCGCAAGCTCGATCCGCGCACCTTCGGCCGGCTGATCGCGCTCTACGAACACCGCGTCTTCGTCGAGGGCACGCTGTTCAACATCAACTCCTTCGACCAGTGGGGCGTCGAGCTCGGCAAGGAACTGGCGACTGGCCTTCTGCCTGTCGTCGAAGGCAAGGAAAGCGCCGCCAAGCGCGGCGCGTCGACCGCTGGCCTTGTGGGATACATCCACCAATTGCGTGGTTCGGAGTGAAAAGTTTGGCAGACATCAAGGGGATATTGTTCGACAAGGACGGGACACTTGTCGACTTCAACGCGACCTGGCTGGGCGTGGCCGATTTCATGGCCATGGATGCAGCCGAGGGCGATCGCTGGAAGGCCGACAGACTGCTGGCGGCCGCCGGCTTCGATTTCGCCAACCGGCGCTTCAAACCCGATTCCATCTTTGCCTCCGGCACCAATCTCGACGTCGTCGAACTGTGGTTTCCGCGCCTGTCCAACGAGGACCAGATGCTGGCCGTCGCCCGCTTCAACGAGATCACTTCGGTGCAGGGCTCGGCGATGGCGGTGGCGCTGCCTGATATCGTCGACACGCTGGCTCTGCTGCACAAGCGATCCTACCGGCTTGGCGTCGCCACCAACGATTCGACCAGCGGCGCGGAGAAGACCTTGGTCACGCTGGGCGTCGCCCAGCTGTTCGACGCGGCCTATGGTTACGACGCCGTGGCGAACCCCAAGCCGGCCCCCGACACCATCCAGGCGTTCTGCGATCTTACCGGGCTGAAGCCGGCGGAGATCGCCATGGTCGGTGACAACAGGCACGATCTCGAAATGGCGCGTGCCGGCGGCTGCGGCCTCGCGGTCGGCGTGCTCTCCGGCACCGGCACACGTGAGTCGCTGGCCGAGATCGCCGACGTCGTCCTGGATTCGGTTGCCGATCTGCCGGATTTGCTATCGGCACGGGTCAAAGAGACGGTCTGATCAGGAAGGCGGGGCAAGCGCAATCAATCTGTGCTTTGTCGCCAATAGTCGAACGAGTACAGGGAGTTCTTCCAGGCACTAGTCGACTGTCAGGCGGACGCAGTCGATATTCGCATTCTCGATGGCGGCCAGTTTGGTCAATAGATCCAGGCGGATCATTTCGACGGTCTGGTCTGGAAGAACACCTTCGACCGTCAACTGGATATCGTGCCAGTCCTCGACATAGCGCACGGTGACGCCTTCGACACACAGACGGTGGACGCCATGCTCGTCCGCCATTTCAGGGATATTCGAGTGTGGAAGCTCGGGCGTGTACAACGTTTCGATCAGGTCTATCCGAGGGTTGGGGCCAAGTTCGCGAAGGCGCTCGGCTAGAAAGCTGCTTCTGTTTTCGCTTTTCCCCCATTTTTGATCCGACAGAGCGCGGCGAAGCCAAGTTAGATGGTTAGGCAAGCCGTCATCTCGAACGAATGAAAATCGAGGCCATGGCCGCTTGGTGAGGCGTTCCCACCGGCCCGCGGTGATGTCCAGGCGCCAGTCGTCGATGTTCTCGACCACGACAGGCCACGCTGGCCCGATGAGGAGACCGCCGCGAACCAGGATCGCACCACCATTTTTCACAAGTTCTGAAGAGTGCTTGTATATCCATGGCGGAGCCTCGCCTGTCGTTTCGAAGTGACCGATGCCATAACTTGTTGTGTCCAGCACGAGCACTTGCGCCTTGTCGGCCCGAATAAAGGGGTAAGATAGGTTGCCGATCATAAATATGCGGTCGTCGACAAGATTTGCCGTGTGGAAATCGGTGGGCGGAAAAACCTTATCCGAGTAGCCAAAAATCTCGGTGTGCCCCTCGGCGTCGCTCACGATCACATCATTGTAAATATAGAAATCGGCATCGTAGTGATCTTCATACTCGCCGCCGATCCTGACAAGGCGACCGTCTGGCAGCAGTGTTTCAGTGCCCCCGTACCGGCTGAAGCTCCAGCACGGCCCTACATGCTCCGAGCGTGGGCCGAGGAACGCCTTGTTCAGACCGTAACCGGTGAGACGGTGCTCAACCGCCCATGCCCAGACGGGGTTGGTCATCAGCTCCGGATTGCCGGAACCTCGACTGGGCGAACGAAACTTCGAAAACAAATTGTGGTCGATCGGAGGTGTTTTGATCAAGCTCTAGCGGGGCTAGCAAGGCTTCTATATCGAGCCGATACCCCATGATTGGACTATAGCTTGTATAGGATCGTCTGCAAGGGCGATTGTATTTGAGTCGGGGTTTCAGCGACATTCCGTCTCGAAGGAAAACACCCCGCTCGGCTTGGTTGCAGTGCCCCTCGCGTCACCGAAATCCGGCACTTGATGTTCGGCGAGCAATCGCAGCCGGTGCAGCGGCAGGTCGCTGCGGCGGGGGTCGCCGACCAGCACCTCGATACCGGCTGCCAGGCAGCGATCGAGGAACGGGATAACCCGCAGGGCAACCTCGCGGCCGTAGAACACGTCGCCCGCGAGAACGAGGTCGACGGCCGGCGGCGGGCCTGTGGTGACATCCTTGTCAACAAGGGCGATCTCGACCCCATTCGCCGCCGCATTGAGGCCGATCGCGGCAACGCCGTTGCGATCGATCTCGGCGGCAATCACCTCGCGCGCGCCGGCCTTCGCGGCGGCGATGCCGACAATGCCGGAGCCCGCTCCGAGGTCGAGCACGCGGCGGTCGGCCACGATCTTCGGATGGTCGAGGATATAGCGCGCCAGCACGGCGCCGCCCGCCCAGGCATAGGCCCAATAGGGCGGCTGCGGTTCCGGCCTGCCATCGTCCGTATCGCCATCGTCTTCGGGGTCGACGAGGCGCCTCAATCCGCTGCCCGGGTGAGCCGTGTAAAGCTGGATTTCGGGAAGCGCCGGTACCGGGGCAAGGCGCATATTCGCCTTGATGAATTCCGTCGGGTCGAGGCGGAGGCGCCGGTCCGGCGCATCGTCGTCGGCGAGATCCACTATTCGCGCAAAGCCCGGCGCAGGATCTTGCCGACCGGCGTCTTCGGCAATTCCGTCCTGAACTCAATGTATCTGGGCCGCTTGTAGCCGGTCAGGTTCTCACGGCAAAAGGCGGTGATGGCTTCGGCGGTCAGGGCCGGATCCTTCTTGACGATGAACAGCTTGGGCACTTCGCCCGAATGCTCGTCCGGCACGCCGATCGCCGCCACTTCGAGCACGCCGGGATGTGCCGCCACGACCTCCTCGAGTTCGTTCGGATAGACGTTGAAACCGG
This sequence comes from Mesorhizobium sp. B3-2-1, assembly GCF_006439515.1. NCBI lineage: Bacteria > Pseudomonadati > Pseudomonadota > Alphaproteobacteria > Hyphomicrobiales > Phyllobacteriaceae > Mesorhizobium > Mesorhizobium sp. B3-2-1. Next base: position 97,353 of record NZ_VFTI01000010.1, read on the forward strand.
AAACGAGGATCATGTCCTTCTTGCGGTCGACGATCTTGGTGTAGCCGCGCTCGTCCATGAAGCCCATGTCGCCCGACTTGAAGAAGCCGTCCCTGGTCATCACCTTGGCGGTCTCGTCCGGCCGGTTCCAGTAACCGGCCATCACCTGCGGTCCCCTGATGCAGATCTCGCCGACCTCGCCCAGCGGCACGTTGTTGCCGTCGTCGTCGCGAATGGCGATTTCGGTCGAAGGCAGCGGCAGGCCGATGGTTCCCGTGAACTCGCCGGAGCTGAACTTGTTGGCCGTCGCCACCGGGGAGGTCTCCGAAAGGCCATAGCCTTCGCTGACGGGACAACCGGTCAGCGCCTTCCAGCGCTCGGCGACGCCCTTCTGTACCGCCATGCCGCCGCCCAGGGTCAGAAGCAGCGGCTTGAAGTCGAGCTTGCGGAAGTCCTCATTGTTGAGCAGCGCGTTGAACAGCGTGTTGAGGCCTGGAAAGATATGGATCGGATATTTGCCCATTTCCTTGACGAAGCCGGGAATGTCGCGCGGATTGGGGATCAGTATGTTCTGACCGCCCATTTGCATGCCCATAAGCGCATTCACCGTCAGCGCGAAGATATGGTAGAGCGGCAGTGCGCAGACGAGGTTGAGATGCGCTGGCTTCGGCTTGACCGTGTAGGCGTCCTGCAGCCACAGCGAATTTTGCGCGACATTGGCCAGCACATTGCTGTGCAAGAGGGTCGCGCCTTTCGAGATTCCGGTGGTGCCGCCGGTATATTGCAGGAAGGCGACATCACTGGCGGCCACCGTGGCCGGCTTGAAAGTCATGCCGCGGCCAGCCTTCAGGGCGGCATTGAACTTGACATGGCCGGGCAATGACCAGGCCGGCACCATTTTCTTGACGCGGCGCACGACCAGATTGACGATCGAGCCCTTCAGGCCGCCGAGCATGTCGCCCATGGCGGCGACTATGACATGCTTGACCGAGGTCCTGGCGACGACCGCCTGCAAGGTGCTGGCGAAATTTTCGAGGATAACGATGGCCTGCGCCCCGGAATCCTTGAGCTGATGCTCCAGTTCGCGCGGCGTGTAGAGCGGATTGACGTTCACCACCGTGAAACCGGCGCGGGCGACCGCCATCATCGCCACGGGATACTGCAGCACGTTCGGCATCATCAGGGCGACGCGCGCGCCCTTCTGCAATCCGGTGGACTGCAGATAGGCACCGAAGGCCGCCGAAAGTTGCTCGAGTTCAGCGTACGTGATGGACTTGCCCATGCACGTGAAAGCCGGCTGGCCGGCGAACTGCTTGCAGGCGCCGACGAGGAAGTCGCCGATGGAACTGTAGGGAAGGGCGCCGATCTCGGCCGGCATGTTCTTGGGATAGCTGTTGAGCCATGGTTTTTGCGGCAGGCCGGCGGTGAGTTCGGTGAGCGCCTTCGGCAACCGCTGGCTGGCTGCCGTTGCCGGTTTCGAGACCGGTGAAGTTTTCGCTGGTGGCGAGCTCTTCGTCATCGCGATCTTGCCGGTTCCGGCATTGCCTGTTCCGGCCTTGGTCGCGGATGCCTTTGCCGGCGCGGCTTTCGTCGCCGGCTTCTTGGCGGTGGCCGCTGCTTTTGCCGCGGGGGTATTCTTGGCGGTTTTGGTCGCCGCCTTCGCGGTCGCGGCTTTGCCCGCAGCCTTGCCTTGCCTATCGGCTCCAGCGGCTGGTTTCGAGACCGCCTTGGCCGACGCCTTCACTGGCGCCTTCGATGCTTTTGCCACCCGTTCCTCCTCGACAACCCTGGTCGCCTGTTTCTCGTTGGCCCGTGCCGCGCCGCCTCCGGATTGATGGACACGTCCTCCGCCGCCGCTCGTTGTCCATCTATGTATTGCCACTATCGGCGGCGGTGCAAGTCTTGCCCTTGCGGCAAGACGCCGAAAGACTTGCCGCCGAAAATCGTTCCCGCCGGCTGCATTTGGAACCGGCATCTTTCCGCATCGATGGCCGCATGAAGACGGCGCGCGGCACCTTGGTCGCTGGCCGCCGGATCAATAAAAAAATGCGGTCGTTAATAATATCGTGAATAGAAAGAACTGCTAATTTTTTCTGCCGTTTAGCGAAATCGCGGATTCTTTTTCTGCTTCCCGAGGGGTAAGCAAACGGGGTGTTCCAAAGCCGGAAAAACGGTGCTTATATGCGCGCTTCGCGAGCCTGATAGAGGGGCTTGGCAGAACATCAGGGAGTGCTCAATGAAGAAGAAATTGACTTTTGCAGCCGCGTTGCTGGCTGCAAGCGTCCTGGGAGGCGTGGCCAACGCGAAAACTCTGGTCTATTGCGCGGAGGCGTCGCCGGAAGGTTTCGATCCGGCACCGTACACCGCGGGACAGACGTTCGATGCGTCCTCGCGTACCGTTTTCAACCGCCTCGTCGAATTCGATCACGGCAAGACCTCGGTCTCGCCCGGCCTGGCTGAGAGCTGGGCGATTTCCGACGACGGCAAGGAATATACCTTCAAGCTGCGCAAGGGCGTCAAGTTCGCGCCCACCGACTATTTCACCCCGACGCGCGACATGAACGCCGACGACGTGGTGTTTTCGTTCCAGCGCCAGGTCGACAAGAACGGCCCCTGGTTCCAGTACATACCGGGCATCGCCTATCAGTATTACAATGACCAGTTCGGCGACAACATCACCAAGGTCGAGAAGGTCGACGACCTGACGGTGAAGTTCACCCTCAAGGAGCCGGCAATCACCTTCATTCCGACGCTGGGCATGGATTTCGCCTCGATCGTCTCGAAGGAATATGCCGACAAGCTGCAGGCCGACAAGACGCCTGAACTGTTCAATCAGAAGCCGGTCGGCACCGGCCCCTTCATCTTCGTCGACTACCAGACCGACGCCGCAATCCGCTACAAGGCCAACCCGGACTATTGGGGCGGCAAGCAGAAGATCGACGATCTGGTCTTCGCCATCACCACCGATCCGGCGGTGCGCGCGCAGAAGCTGAAGGCCGGCGAATGCAACATCATGTCCTACCCGGCGCCAGCCGATATTAAAGGCCTGCAGGCTGATCCGAACCTGACGGTCGCGGAGCAGGAAGGCCTCAACGTCGGCGCGCTGATGTACAACACCCAGCAGAAGCCGTTCGACGACGTGCGCGTCCGCAAGGCGCTCAACATGGCCATCAACAAGAAGGCCATCATCGACGCCGTGTTCCAGGGCGCGGGCCAGGTGGCGATCAACCCGATCCCGCCGACCATGTGGTCCTACAACAAGAACGTGAAGGACGATCCGTACGATCCGGACGCGGCCAAGAAGATGCTTGAAGAGGCTGGCGTCAAGGACCTCAAGATGAACGTCTGGGCCATGCCGGTGTCGCGTCCGTACATGCCGAACGCGCGCCGCACCGCCGAGCTGATCCAGGCCGACTTCGCCAAGGTCGGCGTCACCGTCAACATCGTCAGCTACGATTGGGGTGAATACCTCAAGCGCGCTTCGGCGGTCGATCACGACGGCGCCGTCATCGTCGGCTGGACCGGCGACAACGGCGATCCGGACAACTTCCTCGGCGTGCTCCTGAGCTGCGCTTCCGTCGGTTCGAACAACCGCGCGGAATGGTGCAACAAGGACTTCGATGCGCTCATCAACAAGGCCAAGACGGTTTCCGATCAGGCCGAGCGCACCAAGCTCTACGAACAGGCACAGGTCATCTTCAAGGAGCAGGCACCGTGGGCGACGCTGGCCCATTCCAAGGTGTTCATGCCGATGCAGAAGACAGTCTCCGGCTTTGCGATGGATCCGCTCGGCATCCACCGCTTTGACGGCGTCGATATCGCCGAATAAGGTTCGCGAAACGGGGCGGCGCCACAGGGCGCCGCCCCACCTCGCCCGCCATGCTGCGTTACATCCTCGGTAAGCTCGCCCTCATCATCCCGACCTTCGTCGGGATAACCATCCTCGCTTTCGGCTTCGTGCGCATCCTGCCCGGTGATCCGGTGCTGGTGCTAGCGGGCGAACGTGGCCTGTCGCCCGAACGCCACACGGCGCTGATGCATCAGTTCGGTTTCGACCTGCCGATCTGGCAACAGTATCTGACCTATCTGACCAACATCCTCAGCGGCGATTTCGGCACCTCGTTTTCCACCAAGACACCGGTGCTCAAGGATTTCCTGGTGCGGTTCCCGGCCACGGTCGAACTCGCCATCTTCGCCATGATCTTCGCCGTCATCTTCGGTGTCGCCTTCGGCATCTTCGCCGCGATCCGCCGTGGCTCCTGGTTCGATCAGCTGACCATGGGCACCGCGCTCGCCGGCTATTCCATGCCCATCTTCTGGTGGGGGCTGCTGCTGATCATCGTCTTCTCCGGCATGCTGCACTGGACCCCGGTCTCGGGCCGCATCGACCTTCTCTACTTCTTCAAGCCGGTGACCGGCTTCATGACCATCGATTCCCTCATCTCGGGCCAGAAGGGCGCCTTCCGCTCGGCGGTGTCGCACCTCATCCTGCCCACCATCGTGCTCGGCACCATTCCGCTGGCGGTCATCGCCAGGCAGACGCGCTCGGCCATGCTCGAAGTGCTGGGCGAGGATTATGTGCGCACCGCGCGCGCCAAGGGCCTGGCGCCGCGCCGTGTCATCGGCCTGCATGCCTTCCGCAATGCGCTGATCCCGGTCGTCACCACCATCGGCCTGCAGGTCGGCACGCTGCTCACCGGCGCCATCCTGACCGAGAGCATCTTTTCGTGGCCCGGCATCGGCAAGTGGATGATCGACGCTATTTCCAAGCGCGACTATTTCACCGTGCAGGGCGGGTTGCTTCTGATCGCGCTGATCGTCATGTCGGTGAACCTTATCGTCGACGTGCTCTACGCCGTCATCAACCCGCGTATCCGGGCGAATTGACATGACCAATGAAGGCCCAGCCACCATCGAAGCCGCGACCGTCGTCGAACCGCGGGACGCGCGGCTGCAGATGTTCGCCGAATTCTGGCACTATTTCTCCATCAACAAGGGCGCGGTGATAGGCCTCGTCGTCTTCGCCCTGCTGATCCTTGTCGCCATCTTCGCGCCGCTGCTCGCCCCGCATTCGCCGGACGATCAGTTCCGCGACTTCTTCCTGACGCCGCCGGCCTGGCAGGCGGGCGGCAACGCGCAGTTCCTGCTCGGCACCGATGCCGTCGGCCGCGATATGCTTTCGCGCCTTATCTACGGTTCGCGCTTCTCGCTCGCCATCGGTTTCGTCGTCGTCACCACGGCACTGATCTCCGGCGTCATCCTCGGCTTGCTTGCCGGCTACTGCCGCGGCTGGGTCGACACGCTGATCATGCGCATCATGGACATCATCCTGGCCTTCCCGTCGCTGCTGCTCGCGCTGGTGCTGGTCGCGGTGCTCGGCCCCGGCCTCGTCAACGCCATGATCGCCATCGCCTTCGTGCTGCAGCCGCACTTTGCCCGGCTCACCCGCGCCGCGGTGATGGCGGAGAAGACCCGCGAATATGTGGTCTCGGCCAAGGTCGCCGGCGCCAGCCATGTCAGGCTGATGCTGGTCACCATCCTGCCCAACTGCATCGCACCGCTGATCGTGCAGGCGACGCTGTCCTTCTCCAACGCCATTCTCGAGGCCGCCGCCCTCGGCTTCCTCGGCATGGGCGCCCAGCCGCCGACGCCCGAATGGGGCACGATGCTTGCCGAAGCGCGCGAGTTCATCCTGCGCGCCTGGTGGGTGGTGACTTTCCCGGGCCTCGCCATCCTGATCACGGTCTTTGCCATCAACCTGATCGGCGACGGCCTGCGCGACGCCCTCGACCCCAAGCTGAAGAGGTCGTGAGCATGCCTCTGCTCGAGATCAAGAACCTCACCGTTTCCTTCGACACCGCCGCCGGGCCATTCATGGCCGTGCAAGGCATCGACCTTTCGATCGAGCCGCGCGAGGTGCTGGCGATCGTCGGCGAGTCCGGCTCCGGCAAGTCGGTATCGATGCTGGCGGTGATGGGGCTGTTGCCCAACACCGCGACGGTCAAGGCCGACCGCATGGCCTTCGACGGCGTCGACCTGTTGAAGCTCAGCCCGTCCGAGCGCCGCAAGATCGTCGGCAAGGACATCTCGATGATCTTCCAGGAGCCGATCGCAAGCCTCAACCCGTGTTTCACGGTCGGCTTCCAGATCGAGGAAGTGCTGCGCTTCCACATGGGCATGGACCGAGCACAGCGCCGCGCCCGCGCCATCGAACTGATGAAGCTGGTCGGTATTGCCGATCCGGAAGAACGGCTGAGTTCGTTTCCGCATCAGATGTCCGGCGGTCAGTGCCAGCGCGTCATGATCGCGATCGCCATTGCCTGCAATCCGAAGCTTTTGATCGCCGACGAGCCGACGACAGCGCTCGATGTCACCATCCAGAAGCAGATCCTCGATCTGCTCGTTTCGCTGCAGGCCAAATACGGCATGGGCCTGATCATGATCACCCACAATATGGGCGTGGTGGCCGAGACCGCCGATCGCGTCATCGTCCAGTACAAGGGCCGCAAGATGGAAGAGGCCGACGTGCTGTCGCTGTTTGAATCGCCGAAGAGCAACTACACGCGCGCACTGCTGTCGGCGCTGCCGGAAAACGCCGTCGGCGACCGGCTGCCGACCGTGTCCGACATGCTGTTCGAGCCGGCCCCCTCGGTAGCGGGAGCCTCCGCATGAGCACGACGGTCCTCGAAGGCAAGAACATCGTTCGCGACTACCATATCGGCGGCGGCCTGTTCACCGGACCGCGCACCGTGCACGCGGTCAAGGGCGTCTCCTTCACGGTGGACAAGGGCAAGACGCTGGCCATTGTCGGCGAAAGCGGCTGCGGCAAGTCCACGCTCGCCCGCATTGTCACCTTGATCGATCCCGCGACGTCGGGCGAATTGTTCATCGACGGCAACAAGGTCGACATCGCCAAGGGCGGATTGACGAAGGAGATGCGCCGCAAGGTGCAGATCGTCTTCCAGAACCCTTATGGCTCGCTGAACCCGCGCCAGAAGATCGGCGACGTGCTCGGCGAGCCGCTGCTGATCAACACCGACAAGCCGGCCGCCGAACGGCGCGACCTCGCCATGAAGATGCTGAAGAAGGTCGGCCTCGGCCACGAGCACTACAACCGCTATCCGCACATGTTCTCGGGTGGCCAGCGCCAACGCATCGCCATTGCCCGCGCGCTGATGCTCAACCCCAGCCTGCTGGTGCTGGACGAGCCGGTCTCTGCGCTCGACCTGTCGGTGCAGGCGCAGGTGCTCAACCTGCTCGCCGACCTGCAGGACGAATTCCAGCTGACCTATGTCTTCATCAGCCACGACCTCTCCGTGGTGCGCTACATCGCCGACGACGTGATGGTGATGTATTTCGGCGAGGCCGTCGAATACGGCTCGCGCGACGAGGTCTTTGCCGACCCCAAGCACAGCTACACCAGGACGCTGTTCGCCGCCACGCCGCGCGCCGATGTTGCCTCGATCAAGGCGAGGTTGGCGAAGAAGAAGGCGGCCTGACCGGAGGTCAGGCACGGCCCATCCGGTTACGACAGCTTCGCAATGATTGCCCGCAGCGCCTCGCCGAACTTGTGGATCTCCTCGACCGTGTTGTAATGCACCAGCGAGGCGCGGATGGCGCCGCTGTCCATCGACAGGTTGAGGCGGTTCATCAGGCGGGGCGCGTACATGTGGCCGTCGCGGATGCCGATCTGCATCTCGGCCATTTCCTCGACGATCCGCTGTGGCGACAGCTTGCCGATGTTGAAGCAGAAGGTCGGCACGCGCTCGTTGATGCGGGCGTCGTCGGCGACACCGTAGATGGTCGCGCCGCAGTTCTTCAGCACGCTCATCATCTCGCGCGCCAGCACCAGCTCATAGTCGCGGATGGCGCCCATGCCGGCGACGATATTCTCGCGCCGCGAGCGGTTGTTGGACGGCGCGAGATTGCGGCCGATCAGTTCCAGGTACTGTACGGCGGCATCCATGCCGGACACGTTCTCATAGATGAAGGTGCCGGCCTCGACCTTGTAGGGCGGCTCGTTGGGGATGAAGTCCTCGCGGAAGGTCGGCAGGCGCTTCAGCGTTTCGAAGCGGCCCCACAGGAAACCCATATGCGGCGAAAAATTCTTGTAGCCGGAACAGACGAGGTAGTCGCAATCCCAGGCCTGCACGTCGATCAGTCCATGCGGCCCGTAATGCACGCAGTCGAGGAACACTTCGGCGCCGGCCGCATGCGCGATTTTAGCCACCGAGGCGACATCGACGATCGAGCCGATCGAATGCGCCGTCACCGTGCAAGCGACGAGGCGGGTGCGATCGGAGACCAGCGGACGCAAATCGTCGACATGCAGATTGCCGTCCTCGCGCATGCGCCACCACTTGAATTTGGCGCCGGCGGATTCCAGCGCCAGCCAAGTGGCGATGTTTGCATCGTGGTCCATGTCGGTGATGACGATCTCATCGCGCTCTTGCAGCATCTGGCCGATGCCGAGGCTGACCAGGCGGATGAAGGAGGTGGCGTTCATGCCGAAGCAGATTTCCGCCGGGCTGTAGGCATTGATCAGCAAGGCGACGCTTGTCCGAGCATCGGCGACCGACTGGTCGACGGTGACGCTGCGGCCATAGCGGCCGCCGCGCTGCACATTGTGCGAAACCAGGTGGTTGGTCACCGCGTCGAGCACGCTCTGCGGGATTTGCGCGCCGGCGGCATTGTCCATGAAGATGAAATCGCCGGCCCGCTGCAGGGCAGGGAACATGACGCGGATGGTGTCGACGGGAAAGCCGCCGGTGGCCTGGGGATTGCTCAAGAATATCTCCTGCGAAGTGATTGTGGTGGCTAGAGCAATTCCAGGAAAAGTGCGTAGCGGTTTTCCGTCCGGAATTGCGTGAAAACAAAGAGTTAGAGCGGTTCGGCGATTCCAACGAACACTGAACCGCTCTAGCGGGCTTTCTCGTCCTTGAAGCGGGCTTCAAGCAGGCTGACGAGACGAACCATCGGCCAGAGGAAGATGAGATAGACCAGCGCCGCGCCGATCAGCGGCGAGGGGTTGGCGTAGAGCGATTGCGCGTTGGTCGCTTCCTTCAGCAGTTCCGGCAGCGCCACGGTGGAGGCCAGCGATGTATCCTTGAACATCGAGACGCAGTTGCTGGTCATCGGCGGGATGACGACGCGCACCGCCTGCGGCAGCACCACCTTGCGCAAGGTCAAGAGGAACGGCAGACCGAGCGCCTGCGAGGCCTCGAACTGGCCGCGCGGAATGCTCTCTATGCCGGAGCGGAACACTTCCGCCGAGTAGGCCGACATGATGATGGCGAACGCGGTCACCGCCGAAGCCCAGGACGACAGGCGAATGCCGAGGAAAGGCAGCGCATAGTAGATCAGGATCAGCACGACGAGAACGGGCAAGGCGCGGAAGATGTCGGTGTAGCCGACCGCCAGCCAGCGCAGCGGCTTCGGCGCATAGAGCCGCAACAGGCTGATCACCAGGCCGATGGGAATGCCTATGCCGATGCTGAGCAGGCCGAGCAGCAGCGTGTTCAGGAAGCCGCGCAGCAGCGCCGGCAGGCTCGACGCGATGACGTCTGCGTTGAAGAAAGTGTCGATCAGCGACATCGGAGCATTCCCGAACGGTGTTGCGTCATCTGACGCCAGAGAGCCGTCCCGGGATCAAGATCGGCTTTGCCGAACGGATGCTGGTCCCGGGAAGGTTATGCGTGAAAACGGCCGATCCTTTCGGAGCCGGCACGCCTTCCGTCCTGTCGATCGCGGCTCAGGCCTTGGGCAGCGGCATTTCCTTGACGGTCGAGGAATCGGCCGGGGCGTCGCTGCCGAACCACTTCTTGTGGATGGCGGCCAGCGTACCGTCCTTCTTCATCGCGCTCAGCGCGTCGTTGAGCTTGCCGAGCAGCGGATGATCCTTGGTCATCATCAGGCCGTACTGCTCGCCGGTCTTGATGCGCTGCTTGACCTTCAGGTCCTTCATCTTGGTGAAGGAATATTCCATGCCGGGAATGTCGCTGACGGCGGCGTCGACACGGCCTGCGCTGAGGTCGAGCAGCAGGTTCTGCTGCGTGTCATAGCCCTTCACGTCGCTGAAGCCGTCGGCGTCCTGGTGCGCCTTGACCCAGGTCTCGCCGGTCGAGCCCGAGAGCACGCCGACGATCTTGCCCTTGAGGTCGGCCTCGGCATTGACCGCGCTGTCGGTCTTGGTGGCGATGCCCATGTCGGAATCATAATAGGGCTGGGTGAACGACTGCGACTTCAGCCGCTCCGGCGTGATCGTGATCGAGGAGATGGCGACGTCGATGCGCTTGGAAGTGGTCGCGGCGAACAGTGCCTGGAAGCCGAGATCGGCGATGTCTGTTGTCATGCCGGCGCGCTTGGCCGCCTCGTTGACGATGTCGACCTCAAAACCCTCGAAGGTACCGCTCTCGTTCTTGTATTCGAAGGGCGGGTTGGTCGGGTAGGCGCCGACATTGAGCACATCGGCGGCATAGGAGGTGGCCGGTCCGGCGGCGATGCCGATTGCCGCTGCGAAAAGGATGAGATTGCGACGGGTCAGGTTCATTGGTGGTCCCTCTGGGGTGTTCCCTCTGGTTGTTGATCGGGCGGGCTGCCCCGCACGGTTTGTTGCCGTCCCGCCTCCCAGCGGGGCGTCAATTCATGATGGCGACCATGGGCTCGAGCGTGGCTGCAATCTGGTCACCGTCGCGTAGGCATTCATGCGCGCGGCAAGGTTGGCGATGGTCTCGGTATGCGGATTCCTGGGCGCACGCATCACAGGCGTAGGGCGCGCTGGACGATGATTGGGGCAGCACAAACGACAAGGACTGAAACCTCTCCTACCCGGAGCAGAACGATGAAATGCCCGGAAACCCGCCAGCCCGACGGCCGCCATCGATCTTGAATGCTTATCCAAAGTGCAGCGCTTTTCAAGGCAAAAGTTTTAAGCTTAAAAAACTTGTCCGGCTTGCCGCTCGGCTGGGCGCTAGCGCGGGTTTTCCCGTGCCAGTTCGGCCCGGGCGGCGGCATAGTTGGCCGCGGCGCCCGCACCGAGAAACATCGTGTCGCTGGCCAGGACGAAAAAGCTGGCGCCGACGGCTGCCCATTGGCCGACGGTCTGCGGGCTGGCGCAAAATATGCCGGAGGTCTTGTCGTGAGCGATCGTCACGCCGATGATCCTGCGGATCGCATCCGTGAGCTTGTCGGCGCCCTTCGGTCCGATCGCATCGATCGACACGGAGAGATCGCCGGGGCCGACGAAAATCATGTCGACGCCGTCGACATTGGCGATCGCCTCGATGTTGGCCAATCCCTCGGAAGTTTCGACCTGAAGCGCCACGACGGTCCTGTCATTGGCGCCGGCCAGGTATTCGGGAATGCGATAGCCATAACCGGCGGCGCGGCCGGGTCCGACGCCGCGTTCGCCGCGTGGCGGATAGCGGGCCGCTTTCACCGCCATTGCCGCCTGTGCCGGTGTTGAGACGCGGGGCACCAGCACGCCTTGCGCGCCGCTGTCCAATGCCGCCTGGATGGCTTCGGGCGCATGTCCGGGAACGCGCACCATCGCCGGCACGCGATGCACATCGGCGGCGCGTACCATGCTCTCGACCATGTCGCGGGAAATCTGGGCATGCTCCCAGTCGATGCAGAGGAAATCGAGGCCGGACAGCGCCAGCAATTCGACCGCGACGGGGTGAGGAATGGCGGCGAAGGAGCCGACGAGGCTGGTCTTGCCGATGCATTTCTGGCGGAACTCGCTCATGCCGATCCCTTTTTCATCCCGCCAAATTCATATCGGCAAACCAGCGCGAGGCGAAGCTATTTCATGCTTGAAATATTTTCGCGGAGCCGTAGCGTGCGATCTTCGCCGGGAGGTCGCGACATGAACAAAGCACATCCGTTGCATGGCTCCAACAAACTGAAGCTTGGCGTCTTCTCGACCAACGCCGATGGTGGCCTTGCCATATCGGATGTGCCGGAGCGCTGGACGGCGAGCTGGCAGGACAATCTGACCGCAGCCCGGATCGCCGACCGCGCCGGGCTGGAGTTCCTGCTGCCGATCGCTCGCTGGCGCGGCTTTGGCGGCCGCAACAAGGTACGAGAATCGTCGTTCGAGACCTTCACCTGGGCGGCGGCGCTCGGCGTGGCCACCGACCGGATCGGCCTGTTCATGACCGTGCATGTGCCGCTGGTGCATCCGCTCTATGCCGCCAAGGCGCTGGCGACGGTCGACCACATCAGCCAGGGCCGTGCCGGTTTGAACATCGTCTGCGGTTGGAACCCGAATGAGTTCGGCATGTTCGGCACGCCGCTGGTCGAGAAGGGTTATGACCAGGCGGCTGAATGGATCGAAATTCTGGAGAAGCTCTACGCGTCGGCGGAGCCGCTCGACTATGAAGGCACCTATTATCACCTCACCCAGGCGGTCAGCCGGCCGGCCAGCCTGCAGGTTCCGCGCCCGGTGACCATGAATGCCGCTTTCGGCGGCCCGGGCCGCGATTTCGCCGCCGCCCACTGCGACTACCTGTTCACGACCTTTTCCGAGATCGCCGATGCCGGCAAGCATGTCGCCGACATCGGCGAGCGGGCCGACAAGGTGGGCCGCGAGGTCGGCGTCTACACCGTGGCCCATGTCGTCTGCCGCCCGACCATGGAAGAAGCGCAGGCCTATTATAACAGATATGCCGTCGATCTGGCCGATCACGAGGCGGTCGATGCGCATATGGCCGGCAAGAAGGAATTCTCGCAGTCGCACGACCCGCATGCCTATGACCGCTACCGCCAGCGTTTCGCCGGCGGCGCCGGCACCTATCCGCTGGTTGGAACGCCGCAGACGATTGCCGCCGAGATGGCCGCCATTGCCGCGCACGGCTATCAAGGTATCGCCCTGTCCTTCGTCAACTATACGCAGGAATTGCCCTATTTTTGCGACCACGTGCTGCCCTTGCTGAGGCAGGCCGGACTTCGCGAATAAAATATTCCGGAGAGACGAATTCTTTATTCCGGAACGACGGCGGTCGCCTGGATCTCCACCTTGGCGCGGTCTTCCACCAGCGCCACCACCTGCATGGCGGCCATGGCCGGAAAATGTCGGCCGATCACCTCGCGATAGGCCTCGCCGATCCCCTTGAGGTTGCCGAGATATTCGGCCTTGTCGGTAAAATACCAGGTCATCGAGGTGATGTGCCGTGGCTCCGCGCCGGCCTCGGCCAGCACCGCGACGATGTTCTGGAGCGTCTGCCGCACCTGGCAGGCGAAATCGTCGGTCTCGAACTGGCATTGCCCGTTCCAGCCGACCTGTCCGCCGACGAAGACGAGCCTGCCGCGCGCGGCTATGCCATTGGCGTAGCCGACCGGTTTTGCCCAGCCTTCCGGCTGCAGGATCTCGTGCATGTCGTCTCTCCGCCTATCCAATATCGGGTCCGCAATATCCGCGTTTCAAAACAATCCAATCCATCAACGCGACCTGTTCAGGCCTCGCCCATCACCTGCCGCGCGATCACCACCTTCTGCACGTCCGATGCTCCCTCATAGATGCGCAGTGCGCGAATTTCGCGATACAGGCTCTCGACGATGTGGCCTTTGCGGACACCGTCGCCGCCATGCAGTTGCACTGCTTTGTCGATGACCTCCTGCGCCTTGTCGGTGGCGAACAGCTTGGCCATCGCCGCCTCGCGCGTCACCCGCGCGGCGCCCATGTCCTTGGTCCAGGCGGCGCGATAGACCAGCAGCGCCGCCGCATCAATGTCGAGCGCCATGTCGGCGACATGGCCCTGCACCATCTGCAACTCGGCCATAGGCGCGCCGAACAATTTGCGCTCGGCCACGCGCTTGATGCTTTCATCGAGCGCGCGGCGGGCAAAGCCGAGCGCCGCCGCGCCGACCGTCGAGCGGAACACGTCGAGCACCGACATGGCGATGCGAAAACCGTCGCCCGGCCTGCCGATCAGCGCAGAGGCAGGCAGCCGGACCTGACCGAACGAAAGCCGCGCCAGCGGATGCGGCGCGATGACTTCGAGACGTTCGGCGATACCGAGGCCCTTGGCGTCTCCCGGCACGATGAAGGCCGAAAGCCCCTTGGCGCCCGGTGCCTCTCCCGTGCGGGCAAAGACAACATAAAGATCGGCGATGCCGCCATTGGAGATCCAGGTCTTCTCGCCGGTGAGAACGTAGCTGTCGCCGTCACGCGTCGCTGTCATCTCGGTGTTGGCGACATCGGATCCGGAGCGCGGCTCCGACAGGGCAAAGGCGGAGATCGTTTTGCCGGCGCGTGTCTTTGCGAGCCATTGCTGCTGGTCCGGCGTGCCGAACAGGCTGAGCGCGCCGGTGCCGAGCCCCTGCATGGCGAAGGCGAAGTCTGCCAACCCATCATGGCGCGCCAGCGTCTCGCGCGTGATGCACAGCGTGCGTACGTCGAGCGGTCCCGGATTGTCGGTGTCGAGCGCCGTCGGCTTCAGCCAGCCGTCCTTGCCGAGCTTAGCCACCAGTTCACGGCAGGCGGGATCGACGTCATGATGATCGACGGGCAGGTTTTTCGCGCACCAAGTGTCTAGGTGCTCGGCGAGTATGCGATGGCGGTCTTCAAAAAAAGGCCAGTTGAGGAAAGAGCGGTCAGGCATGTCTGCCTCCGCGGTACTTCAAGATTAGTGCTCTACGGCGCCCCCCTCTGTCCTGCCGGACATCTCCCCCTCTAGGGGGGAGATTGGCAGTGTCGGCAGCGGCGCCCTTTCTGCGACGTTGGCGGTTTGCGAAAGCATACGTGACAGCCAATCTCCCCCCTAGAGGGGGAGATGTCCGGAAGGACAGAGGGGGGCGCTGTCCCGCCAACGTCTCCGATAGAACGCCCATCCTCAATTTCCCTCGAACACCGGCTTTTCCTTGGCCACGAAAGCCAGGTACGCCCGCTCGAAATCGCGCGTCTGCATGCAGATTGCCTGCGCCTGCGCTTCGGCCTCGATCGCCTGGTCGAGGCTCATCGACCATTCCTGGTTGAGCTGCGTCTTGGTGATGCCGTGGGCGAAGGTCGGGCCGGAGGCGATCCGTGCCGCCGTCTCCAGCGCGTCGGCCTCGAGAGCCGCCGCATCGACCAGCCTGTTGTAGAACCCCCAGCGCTCGCCTTCCGTAGCCGTCATGGTGCGGCCGGTGTAGAGCAGTTCGGCGGCGCGGCCCTGGCCGATGATGCGCGGCAGGATCGCGCAGGCGCCCATGTCGCAGCCGGCAAGGCCGACACGGGTGAACAGGAACGCCGTCTTGGCTTCCGGCGTGGCGATGCGGATGTCCGAACTCATGGCGATGATGGCGCCGGCGCCGACCGCCACGCCGTCCACCGCCGCGAGGATCGGCTTGCCGCAATTGAGCATCGCCTTGACGAAATCGCCGGTCATGCGGGTGAAGGCGAGAAGTTGCTTCATGTCCATCTTGACCAGCGGACCGATGATGTCGTGGACATCGCCGCCGGAGCAGAAATTGCCGCCATTGGACAGGAACACCACGGCGTCGATATCGTCGGCATAGACGAGGTCGCGGAACGTGTCGCGTAGCTCGGCATAGCTGTCGAAAGTCAGCGGATTCTTGCGCTCCGGCCGGTCGAGCCGGATCTTGGCGATCCTGCCCTCGACCTCCCACAGGAAATGCTTCGGCTTCAGGCCGGCCATTGCAGTCATTCGCGTCCCTCCCAGTTGCTGCGGAACGAGGTCAGCATGCCGGTCAGCCGGCGCGCATCCTCCTCGCTGACCTTGCCCAGCAATTCACCGATCCAGCCCTCATGCGCGGCGGCGATGGTGGCGAAGGACTTCGTGCCTTCGTCGGTCAGCCGCACCATCGAGGTGCGGCGGTCGCCATTGCGGCGCGCACGCGCCACCAGCCCTTCCGACACCAGCCGGTCGACAATGCCGGTGACATTGCCGTTGGACACCAGCAGGAAGCGTGACAGGTCGCTCATCAGCATGCCTTCCGGCGCCCGGTAAAGCGCGGCCATGACGTCGAAGCGCGGCAGGGTTGTATCGAATTCCCTCTTTAGCCGTTCGCGCAGTTCGGACTCGATCGTACGCGAGGCGCGCAGCAGCCTGATCCAAAGACGCAGCCGGTCCTTGCCGGGTCCCGATGGCACGGGCAGGGGGCCGGCTACCATGTTTCACCTCCCGAGATAGAAATCGCCTGTCCGGTGATCGACGCCGCCGCGTCGCCGCACAACCACAGCACGGCTTCGGCAATTTCCTGCGGCTGGATGAAACGGCCTTGCGGATTGGTCGAGGCGAGGCTGGCTCGCGCCTCGCCAGCCGAGCGGCCGGTCTTTTCGATGATGCGCTGGATGGATTCCTCCAACATGTCGGTCTCGACGAAGCCCGGACACACCGCATTGACGGTGACGCCGGATTTCGCCATCTCGGCGGCAAGCGCCCGCATCAGGCCGACGACGCCATGCTTGGCCGCGACGTAAGGCGCGACATAGGCGTAGCCTTTCAGTCCGGCGGTCGATGCGATGAAGACGATGCGGCCTGCCTTGCGCGCGGCCATGCCGGCCAGCGCTGGTTTCACCGTCAGGAAGGCTCCAGTCAGATTGACGTCGAGCGTTCGCTGCCAGTCGGCCAGCGAGGTCTTGTCCGCCGGTCTACTGCCGGCCATGCCGGCATTGGCGACGACGATGTCGAACGGCCCGCGCGCGGATTCTGCCGTCTCGTAAAGCGATGCCATCGCCACCTCATTGGTGACATCGGCGACGATGCCATGGATGTGGCCGTTTGCGCTGGCAAGCTTGGCGAGCTCAGCTTCGCGGCGCCCGCATATGGTCACGTCGGCACCAGCCTCGGCCAAATTGAGCGCGATGGCCCGGCCGACGCCGGAGCCACCACCGGTGACCAGCGCGTGCTTGCCGGGAATCGTCGTCGCGGCCGTCATACTTTCAGCCCCGCGGCCGCGTCGCGCTCGGCCAGTCGGTAAATCTGATCACGCCCGGGGAGATAGGGATCCGGCCATTTGACGCCACGGTCGCCGAGCGTCACCGCCGCATGCAGCGTCCAGTAGGGATCGGAGAGATGCGGCCGCGCCAGCGCCACCAGATCGGCGCGGCCAGCCATCAGGATCGAATTGACGTGGTCGGGCTCGAAGATGTTGCCGACCGCCATCGTCGCCATGCCGACCTCGTTGCGAATGCGGTCCGAAAACGGCGTCTGGAACATGCGTCCGTAGACCGGCTTTGCCAACACAGAAGTCTGGCCGGCCGAAACGTCGCAGATGTCGACGCCGGCCTCGTGCAGCATCCGCGCGATCTCGACGGCATCTGCCGGCGTCACGCCTTCGATGCCGACCCAGTCATTGGCCGAAATGCGCATCGAGATCGGTTTTCCCGCCGGCCAGGCGGCGCGCACCGCGTGGAAGATTTCGAGGGGATAGCGCATGCGGTTTTCCAGCGGACCGCCATAGGCGTCCGTGCGCCGGTTGGTGACCGGCGTGATGAACGACGACAGCAGATAGCCGTGCGCGGCGTGGATTTCGAGCATGTCGAAGCCGCAGCGATCGGCCATCTCGGCTGAGGCCACGAATTGATCGCGCACCAAATCCATGTCGGCGCGGTTCATCGCCTTCGGAACTTGGTTCTCAGGCGACCACGCAACGGCCGATGCCGCCATGACAGGCCAGTTGCCCGAGACCAGCGGCACGTCGGTGCCTTCCCAGCCGACTCGGGTGGAACCCTTGGCGCCGGAATGGCCGATCTGGGCGCATATCTTCGCTTCGGTTTCGGTATGGACGAAGTCGACCAGCCGCCTCCATGCCATCTCATGTTCGGGCGCGTAGAAGCCGGGGCAGCCGGGCGTGATGCGTCCTTCCGGGCTGACGCAGGTCATCTCGATATAGACGAGCCCGGCGCCGCCCTTGGCGCGCTCGGCATAATGGGTGAAATGCCAGTCGGTCGGGCAGCCGTCGACGGCCTTGTACTGCGCCATCGGCGAAACGACGACGCGATTGTTGAGGACCATGTCGCGGAGCTTGAAGGGCGCGAACATCGGCGCCCGACGCAGCCTGTTGCCGCCGGCACCGGCCTGCCGCTGGAACCACTCTTCGGCGCCGCCCAGCCATTCGGCATCGCGCAGCCGCAGATTCTCGTGGCTGATGCGTTGCGAACGGGTCAAAAGCGAATAGTTGAACTGCACCGGATCGAGACCGAGATAGCGTTCGACCTCCTCGAACCATTCCAGAGAATTGCGCGCCGCCGACTGCAGCTTCAGCACCTCGGTGCGGCGGGCATCCTCATATTTGCGGAACGCGGCCTCGAGGTCCGGTTCGGTCTCGACATAGTCGGCCAGCGCCACGGCACTTTCCAGCGCGAGTTTGGTACCGGAACCGATCGAGAAATGCGCCGAGGCGGCCGCGTCGCCCATCAGCGCGAGGTTCTTGTAGGACCAGCGCTCGCACAGCACGCGCGGAAAATTGATCCAGGCCGAGCCCCTGATATGGTTGGCGTTGGTCATCAGCGCGTGGCCGCCGAGATGTTTGGCAAAGATGCGCTCACACACCGCGATGGACTCCTGCTGCGTCATCGCGCCGAAGCCGAAGGCGGCCCAGGTCTGTTCGCTGCACTCGACGATGAAGGTCGCGGTCTCGCTGTCGAACTGGTAGGCGTGCGCCCACACCCAGCCATGCTCGGTCTTCTCGAAGATGAAGGTGAAGGCGTCGTCGAATTTCTGGTTGGTGCCGAGCCAGACGAACTTGCATTTGCGCGTGTCGATGTCGGGCTTGAAGATATCGACGAAGCTGTTGCGCGCCCTGGAGTTCAACCCGTCGGCGGCGACGACCAGATCATGGGTCTCCATATAGGGTTTTGGATCGGCGATGTCGGTTTCGAACATCAGCTTGACGCCGAGTTCGCGGGCGCGGCGCTGCAAGAGAACCAGCAGGCGCTTGCGGCCGATGCCGCAGAAGCCGTGGCCTGACGAGACCGTGCGCACGCCGTCATGGATGACGGCGATGTCGTCCCAATAGGCAAAATGCTTCTTGATCCAGACGGCGCTGACCGGATCGTTCTTCGCAAGATTGTCGAGCGTCTCGGCCGACAGCACGACGCCCCAGCCGAACGTGTCGTCGGCGCGGTTGCGCTCGAAAACCGTCACCTCGTGCGCGGCGTCCCTCAGCTTCATTGAAATGGCAAAGTAGAGGCCGGCTGGTCCGCCGCCGAGAACCGCAACCTTCATCCGTGCGCTCTCCTCTTCGCTTGCTGCATATCGAGTATCGCGCCGGCGGCAAGATATTTCAAGCTTAAAGTTTTATGTCGAAATGATTATGCGGACGTGGGTCGCGCGCTTGCCGTGACGACCTTCAGGCGTATCCGCCGAGGCCGCTCCCATCGAGCCGAACAGGATCGCGGCAAGCACCGTGCGGGATGGACAGTCTTATGCCGGCGCCTTCCCGGGCGGCCGCAGCCAGTCCGCGTCGATCTCGGGAAGCGGAATTGCGGCAAGCAGGTCTCGCGTGTAAGTCTCCCTGGGATCGTCGAACAGCGCGTCGGTGGCGTTCGCCTCGACGATCCTGCCCTCGCGCATGACGATCACCTGTTGGCAGAGCCGCCGGATGACCGACAGGTCGTGGCTGATGAAGGCGACCGTCAGGCCCATCTCCGCGGCAAGCTTCTCCAGCAAGGTGAGAATCTGCGCCTGCGTCGAGACGTCGAGCCCGGAGACGATCTCGTCGGCCAGTACGAATTTCGGCGACAGCGCCAGCGCGCGTGCGATGCCGACGCGCTGGCGTTGGCCGCCCGACAGTTCGTGGCGGTAGCGGGTGGCGAAGCTTTGCGGCAGGCCGACGCGTTGCAGGGCCTCCGCGACACGCGTCTTCAGATTGTCGCCAAGCCCGTTCTGCTTGAGCGGCGCGGCGATGATGCTGGCAATGGTGCGGCGCGGGTTGAGCGACGACATCGGATCCTGGAAGATCATCTGCAGGTCGCGGCGCAGTGGCCGCAGTGCCGCTTCCGGCAGATGGGTGATGTCGCGGCCCTCGAAACGGACGCTGCCGGCGCTTGGCTCCAACAGCCGCACCAGCGTACGGCCAAGCGTCGATTTTCCGGATCCGGATTCGCCGACGATGCCCGTCACCGAGCCGCTGGGCAGGTCGAAATCCAGGCCTTTCAGAATCTCGGCCAGCGGTGCGCGGCCGATCAGCGGCTTGCGCGTCATGTCGGGCAGCGCGACCTTCAGCCCGCGCACGGAAAACAGCGGCTCAGCCATGCGGTCGCCTCCAGGCCTGATCGGCGGACGCGATCTCGGCGGCAAGTCCGGCCAGCACCGTCTCGTCCACCGGTTTCAGCGAGGCGAAGGGATCGGTATAGCGCGGCGTGGCAGCCATCAGTGCCCGGGTGTAGGGGTGCCGAGGTGCCGCGAACAGATCAGCGGTATCGGCCTCTTCCACCACCTTGCCGGCATAGAGCACCGACACCTTCTGGCTGATCTTGGCGACGACGCCGAGATCGTGGGTGACGAACAGGATCGCCGTGCCGTGCTCGCGCTGCAACGCGGCGATCAGCCGAAGGATCTGTTTCTGCACGGTGACGTCGAGCGCCGTGGTCGGCTCGTCGGCGACGATCAGCCGTGGCTCGGCGGCGAAGGCGGCGGCAATCAGCACGCGCTGGCGCATGCCGCCGGACAGCTCGTGCGGATAGCTCTTCAGCACGCGGTCCGGGTCGCGGATCTGCACCTCGTCCAGCAATTGCCGGATGCGCCGGTCGGCCCTGTCGCCGCTCCAGCCGAGGATGCGCACCAGCCGGTCGGTCATCTGCGGGCCGATGCGGCGCGACGGGTTGAGCGCGGTCAGCGGGTCCTGCGGGATCAGCGCCGTGCGCGCGCCGATCAGCGTGCGCCGCGCCTTGGGCTGGAGTCTGCCGAGGTCTTCGCCCTCGAGCCGCATATCGCCTTCGACGATGCGCACACTCGATGGCAGGACGCCAAGCACCGCCTTGCCGATCATCGTCTTGCCGGCGCCGCTTTCGCCTACCAGGGCACGCACCTCGCCGGGCTGCACTGAGAGCGATACCGAGCGCAGCACGCGCTGGCCGTTGGCCAGCACGGCGCTCAGATTGGCGATGTCGAGACAGGCGCTCATCGCAGCACCGGATCGAAACGCGTCTTCAGCGCTTCGCCGAACTGGCTGAACGAGAGCACGGTGAGGATGAGCGTGATCAGCGGGAAAACCAGAACCCACCAGGCCTGATGGATCGACAGCCGGCCCTCGGCGATGATGCCGCCCCAGGTAGGATCGTCGGTCGAGATCGACAAATTAACGAACGACAGGATCGCCTCGACGATGACGGCGATGCCCATTTCCAGCGACAGCAGCGCCACGATAGACGGCACTACATTGGGCAGCACCTCGCGCAGCATGATGCCGATACGGCCATAACCGGCGATGCGGGCATTCTCGACATAATCCATGCGCGACTGACCCATGGCTTCGGCACGGATCACGCGGCAGAAGCGCGTCCAGTCGATGATGGCGATCGCGAGAATGACGGAGCTTAAGCCGGTGCCGAGCACGGCGACCAGAAGAATGGCGAACAGCACCGGCGGGAACGCCATCCAGATATCGACGATGCGCGAGATGATCCGGTCCGCCCAGCCGCCGAAATAGCCGGCGATCAAGCCGAGCGTCGAACCGACGACGCAGGCGGCGATGGCCGCGGCAAAGGCGACGATGAAGGCGATGCGGCCACCAAAGATCAGGCGCGAAAGCAGGTCGCGGCCGAGGCTGTCGGTGCCGAGCCAATAACCAGGCTCGGCGCCATCGAGCCAGAACGGCGGCAGACGTTCGAGCATTAAATCCTGCGCCAGCGGATCCTGCGGCGCGACCAGCGGCGCGAAAATCGCCGCCAAGAGCGCGATGAGGAGCCAGCCGCCGGCCAGCCACAGCCTCGGGCTCAATCCGCGTCGCGAGATGCGTGCCTCATCCATGGCGCAGCCTCGGATTGAGCAGCGCATACATCATGTCGACGGCGAGGTTGATCAACACGAACAGCAGCGCGAAGACCAGCACGATGCCCTGGATCAGCGGCAGGTCGCGGTTGATGACGGCGTCGATCGCCATGTTGCCGAGGCCCTCATAGGAGAACAGCCGTTCGACGATGACCGTGCCGCCGATGAGGAAGGTGAACTGCACGCCGACCAGGGTCAGTGTCGGCAGGGCGGCGTTCTTCAGCGCCTCGCGCAGGATGACCTGCGTTTCCGAAAAACCCTTGACCCGCGCCAGCACGACGTAGTCGAGGTCGAGCACTTCCTTCAGCGACTGTTTCAACAGCTGCGAGATGATTGCCGCGAGCGGCAGCGCCAGGGCAATCGCCGGCATCAGCATGTGCTTCAAGAGATCCCAGGTCAGGTCGAAGCGCAGCCGAACCAGGCTCTCGAACAAGTAGAACTGGGTAACGAAGGGCAGGTCGAGCTGCGGCGACACGCGGCCGGAAATGTCGAAGATCGGCACCAGCACGCCGAACAGCAGGATCAGCACCAGGCCCCACAGGAAGTCGGGAATCGACAGCGCCGCACCGCTGGCGATGTCGATGCCGGCCTCGACCGCCGTACCGCGTTCGCGCGCGCCGAGGATCGCCGTCGTGCCGCCTATCGCCACCGCCATGACAAGCGCGACGATGGCAAGCTCCAGCGTTGCCGGAAGCCGGTTGAAGACGAGGCCGAGCACCTCTTGCCGCAGCGAGATCGAGGTGCCGAAATCGCCCCTGGCAACGCGGGACAGCCAGATGAAGAATTGCTGCACGATCGTCTTGTCGAGCCCGTAGAGCGCGCGCAGCCGGGCTATGTCGGCGTCAGTGGCGCCGGGCGGCAGCATCATGGCGATCGGATCGCCGGGCGCGACGCGGATGACCACGAATACGACGACCGCCACGCCGAACAGCGTGATCAGCATCGTCAGCAGACGGATCAGGAATCGTTGCAGGAGCATGTAAATCTTTGCAGGGGGCTCGTATGCCCGATGGAAAATGCGCGCCGTCATTGGCGACGGCGCGCGGCAATTCCAGGCCGATCAGGCTGGGGTCATCAGCGCCGGCAGCAGCGCGCCGGAAATATGCTGCACCACATTGACGCCCTTGGCATGCACGATCGGCTGCGCGAACTGCAACAGCGGCAGCACGTAGGCCTGCTCGGCGATGTATTTATCGACCGCCTTCCAGCCGGCGATGCGCTTGGCCTCGTCCTTCTCGCCCCAGAGCGGGCCGATCTTTGCGTCGAGGTCGTCGGTCTTCCATGACGAGTGCGGCGAGGGTCCGAACATGGCGAAACCGGTCGAAGTGGTCGGATCGCCGATGGCGTTGCCCCAGTTGTAGAAGGCCGCCGGCGCCAGCTTGTGCGCGGCCCGCAGCTCGTAGTGCTTGGCGATCTCGTAGACCTCGATCGTTGCCTCGATGCCGATCTTGCGCCACATGCCGACGATGGCCTGCACCATCTCATAGTCCTTGGGCTTGAAGCCCTTGGTCGTCTGGACGGTGATCTTGGCCGGCTTCTCCTGCGAATAGCCAGAAGCGGCGAGCAATTCCTTGGCCTTCTCAGGATTGTGCTCGACCTTGATAGAAGCGTCGTAGGCCGCGTATTCCGGTGTCTCCAGCGTGTCGATCGGCTGGCCGTAGCCGCGCAGCAGCCGCTTGACCAAAAGCTCCTTGTCGACAGCCATGACGGCTGCCTGGCGGACGTTCTTGTCGAGCATGGCATCCTTGTTGTTGAAGAAGATCATGCCGATGTCGGAAACGTTCTTGATCGAGCCGGCAAGCCCATCCTTGGCGATCAGCCGGTCATACTCCTCATAGGGGACTTCGAGCGTCACCTGCGAGGAACCGGATTCGATCTCGGCGACGCGGCTTGCCGCATCGGTGACGAACTTGATCGTCACATTCTCGAAGGCCGGCTTGCCGCCCCAATAATTCGGATTGGCCTTCAGCCGCAGGAAGGCATTGCGCTCGAATTTTTCGACCATGTAGGGGCCGGTGCCGATCGGCGCCTTCTCGAACCCTTCGGCGCCGACCTTCTCGTAATAGGCCTTGGGCATGATGTAGCCGGTCAGGAACGACATCCACTTGAAATAGACCGGGTCGAACTGCACGACGTCGCCTGTGATCTTGTTGCCGTCGATCTTGAAATTGCTGACGTTTTTCCAGACGAACTGGATCGGGTTGCCGGTCTTTTCGTCGCCAGCGCGCTGCAGCGACCAGACGACGTCTTCCGGTGTGAAGGGTGAGCCGTCATGCCATTTCACGCCTTCGCGCACCG
This sequence comes from Mesorhizobium sp. B3-2-1, assembly GCF_006439515.1. NCBI lineage: Bacteria > Pseudomonadati > Pseudomonadota > Alphaproteobacteria > Hyphomicrobiales > Phyllobacteriaceae > Mesorhizobium > Mesorhizobium sp. B3-2-1. Next base: position 121,568 of record NZ_VFTI01000010.1, read on the forward strand.
TCATCATGATCTTGGTGCGGTCGTCGTTCCAGCCCCATTCGGTCAGCAGGCCAGGCGCGAAGGACAGGTCCGGCTTCTGCGGGATGAACTGGTCGAACACCGATTGGTAGAGGCCTTGGATCGTCGGGTTGACGGCTGACGGCCCGGTGGTCGGATCCCAGGACGGCAGGTTGACGTTGTAGGCGATGGTCAGTTCGCCGGCGGCAGCTTGGGCGGTGGTTGGCAGGCCAACGGCGGCCACGCCAAGTGCCGCGGCACTGTACCCCAGCAATTCGCGTCTGTTGATTGTCATGGTCGTTCCCCTTGTTGGTTATTGTCTTCGCGCGGCTTCGTCCGGTCATTGGTTCGGGCTTCGTCGGCAGCAGCGCCTTGCCTCTCGTCGCCCTCATGAAATCGTCTGGCCTACCTCCCGCCAAGTTGTTGCGCGAGCATGAACCCCGAGGCGGCGCCCGTGCCGGCACCGGGCCATGTCGCGGCGCCGGTGAGGTGCAGATTGCTGACCGGCGTGTTCCAGCCGGCATAGCCGCGCGCAGGACGGAACAGGAAGTTCTGCGACAGGTGATGGCTGCCGCAGACCTGGTCGCCGCCGACGAGGTTCGGGTTCTCGCGCTCGAGATCGATGGGCGAAAACACCGCGCGGCCGAGGACTTTTGCGCGCAGGCCCGGCGCGTAGGTTTCGATGATGTCGAGCACGCGGTCGGCGTAGGCCTCCTTGACCTGATCCCAATGCGCCGGCGCGATCTTGGCCGAGGCGTCGCCCGCGATTTCGGCGGGCAGCATGCGCACCTGCACCCACAAAACATGTTTGCCCGCAGGCGCGCGCGACGGATCGACTGCCGTCGGCTGGCCGACGACAAGTACCGGTTCGTCCGGCAACATGCCTGCCATCGCCTGCTGATAGGTGCGCGACATCTGGTCGAGCGATGGCGCCAGATGCACATAGGCGAATTGGCGCAACTCTGCCCCGGCCCGCCAATCCGGCAGATCGGCCAGCGCCAGGTGGATCATCATCGTGCCCGGCGCATGCCGGAATTTTTGCATCGCCGTGTCGAAGCGGGTGTCGCCGGAACCTCCGGGCAGCAACTTGCCGGTCAGCGCCTTGGGCGCGACGCCTGCAATGACCGCCCTGGTGGCCGTATGCGTCTCGCCGGAGGCAAGCCGTACGCCTGTCGCTTTGCCGCCGGAGACCTTGATCTCGGCGACATCGGCGCTGGTGACGATCTTGCCGCCGGCCGACGTCACCATGCCGGCCAGCGCACGGATGATCGTGTCGGCGCCGCCCTTGCCGAGCACCATCCCAAAACTCTGGTTGGCCATCGATTCCAGATAGGGAAACACGGCGCCGCCGGCGATATCGGGCGCGAAGTCGAGATGCATGCCCCAGGTTGCGAGCGTCGCCCCGATGTGTGGAGACTCGAAAGTCTCCTCCAGCCAGGCACGCGGCGAAGACAACAGCAGCCGGCCGGTGTCGAGCGCGCCCGAAACACCCTTCTTGCGCCACAGGTTCCAGGCGGTGCCCGCAAGCGCACGAGCGCCCATTGGCGAGCCCAGCAGCTTGAACAAATGCTCGGCTTCGGCCGGGAAGGCGGCAACCAGCTTGCGCCACGTCGCGGCATCGGCGGCGGAGAACGCGGCCATGTGGCCGGCGGTCTTTTCCAGATCGTTGCTGACGCCGAACCAGCGTCCATCCGGAAAGGCGCTGGCGAAACAGTCGGCGACCGGGGCGAATTCCAGCCCCTGCGCTTTCAATTCATTTGCATATTTCCGGTGGAAGGCGGAGCCGGCGAACAGGCTCAGATTCATCGCGCCGAAGTCGTGGCGGAAGCCGGGGAGGGTGAATTCGCGGGTCTGGACGGCGCCGCCGATTGTCGCGCTGCGCTCGAAAACCCCGGTTTTCCAGCCCTTGAGCGCCAGATGCGCGGCGCATGCCAGAGTGTTATGGCCCGCCCCGACAAAGATGGCGTCGAACTCGCTCACGCCCCGTTCCCATTTCCTTTATGCTTAAAGATAATTGCAGATGCATATGTTTTCGTCTAGTAGGATATTAAGGGCCGAGACGAGCCTTGATCATGTCAGACAAGAGGGAACAGAGACCATGGACACCCAAAAACTTCTCGGCGAAGTCGCCGGCCAGCTCCTTTCCGGCGCCATCAAGGTGGTCGACCTGACGGCGCCGCTCGGACCGGACACACCGCTGATCAAGCTCCCGCCAGAGCTCGCGGTCGACACGCCGAAGGTCGAGATCCACTCGATCTCCCGCTACGACAAGAACGGTCCGTGGTGGGCGTGGAACTGGCTGAAGCTCGGCGAGCATTCCGGCACGCATTTCGACGCGCCGCAGCATTGGATCAGCGGTAAGGACTATCCGGACGGCGCCACCGACACCATTCCGGCGCAGAATTTCATCGGTCCGGTCAATGTCATCGACTGTTCGAAAGAGGCCGCCGCCGACCCTGATTTCCTGCTCACCGTCGACCACATCAAGGCCTGGGAAGCCAAGCATGGCGCCATCAATGCCGGCGAGTGGGTGGTGATGCGCACCGACTGGTACAAGCGCAACGGCTCGGAAGCCGAGTTCCTCAACGCCAACGAGACCGGCCCGCACACGCCCGGCCCGACGGCTGAAGCCATCCAGTTCCTGATCAGCAAGAATATCAAGGGCTGGGGCTCGGAGACCATCGGCACCGATGCCGGCAAGGCCGGCGGCATGGAGCCGCCATTCCCGGCGCACACGCTGATGCACAAGGCCAACCGCTATGGATTGGCCAGCCTCTGCAACCTCGACCAGTTGCCGCCGAAAGGTGCCATCCTGATCGCGGCACCGCTCAAGATCGAGCACGGCACGGGCAGCCCGATCCGCGCACTCGCGCTGGTGCCGGGGAAATAGGGCGAAGGCGGTCTTCGGGAGAAGATCATGGTTGCGGAAAACGCAATGACGATGAGTGATGGGTGGCAGCCTTGCAGCGCTGGCGCTCACCCCCCTCTGTCCTGCCGGACATCTCCCCCTCAAGGGGGGAGATTGGCAGCTTCGGCACCCCGCTCAATCCTGCGCCGCCGACAATTGGCGAAAGCCGCGATGACAGCCGATCTCCCCCCTAGAGGGGGAGATGTCCGGCAGGACAGAGGGGGGCGCCGGAGAGCGCCAGCCCACGCAATCGAACGCCATCTCCCAGAGACGGCGAGCACCCCCCAATGAACGCCCCCGATCACATCATCGTCGGCAGCGGCATCAATGGGCTGGTTTGCGCGGCGATGCTTGGCGGTAATGGCGCCAGGGTGCTCGTGCTGGAGCGCAATGACCGTATCGGCGGCTGCATGCGCACCGAGGAGATCACCGCGCCCGGCTTCATCCACGACGTGATGGCGACGACCTTCGTGCTGTTCATCACCTCGCCGGCCTTCGCGGCACTGGGCGCCGACCTCGCCCGGCACGGGCTGGAATTCTGCCACACCGGCACGCCAACGGGCGTGCTGCGGCCGGATGGCAGCCACGCGGTGCTCACCACCGACCGCGCCGCCAACATCGCTGCGTTCAACGCGATCGCGGCCGGCGACGGTGACCGCCATGCGGAAGATGTCGGCGGCATCGAGCGCAATGCCGGCCTGCTGTTCGGCTTGCTCAGTGGCAGTCTGTGGTCCTATCCGACGGCCAAGCTGCTGGCCGGCGACGCCTGGCGGCGTGGTCCGCGCGGGCTTGCCGCCTTTCTCGGTGACGCCCTTGTGTCGGCGCGCGGCTGGCTGGAAAGCGCTTATCAGTCCGAGACCGTCCGCGCGCTCTGGGCGCCGTGGGTGCTGCATGCCGGGCTTGGCCCGGAAGACGGCTTTTCCGGCCAGATCGCCAAGGTGATCGCCTTCGCGCTGGAGGCTGCCGGCGCGCCGATCGTCAAGGGCGGCGCGAAGAACCTGCTGTCGGCTTTCGAGGCGCTCATCAAGGAGCGTGGCGGCGTCATTTCCACCGAAGCGGACGTTGCCTCCATCCTCCTGACCGGAGGTCGCGCCACAGGCGTACGGCTGGCCTCGGGCGAAACCGTTCACGCCACCAAGAGCGTCATCTGCTCGGTCACGCCGACGCAGCTTTATGGTCGCCTGCTCGGCACGGACGCTCCGAAGGACGACGTCGAAGCGACGCGGAAATACCGCTATGGCAAAGGCAACTTCCAGATTCACTACGCCCTCGACAAGCCACCGGCCTGGCGCGGCGGCGAGGGCCTCGACAAGGTGGCGCTGCTGCATCTGACGCCTGGCCTGGATGGCGTCTCGAAAGCCTGCAACGAGGCGGCGCGCGGCATGCTGCCTGATGTGCCGACCATCTGTGTCGGCCAGCCGCATGCGCTCGACCCGTCGCGCTGCCCGGAAGGCAAGGCGATCCTGTGGCTGCAATTGCCCGAGGCGCCGCGCCACATCAAGGGCGACGCTGCCGGCAAGCTGCAGGCGCCGGCTGACGGTCAATGGACCGAGGCGCTGCGCGAAGCCTATGCCGACCGTGCCGAAGCGATCCTCGCCAGCCATATCGACGGCTTCAAGGACAGCATCATCGCGCGCCGCGTCTATTCGCCGGCCGATCTCGAGGCGATGAATGTCAACCTGGTCGGCGGCGATCCCTACGGCGGCTCCTCGACCATTGACCAGTCCTTCCTGTGGAGGCCGTTCAAGACCAGCCGCAACCACCAGACCGGCATCAAGAACCTCTACCATATCGGCGCGTCGACCCATCCCGGTGCGGGCCTTGGCGGCGGCTCCGGTTTCCTGCTGGCGGGGAAGCTGTGATGGAACAGAAGGTCGCGGAAAAACGCCAACGCATTTCGACCCTCGGTCAGATCGGCCTGCAGCAATTCGCGCCCTATCTGATGAACCGCATCATGGGCCGCTACAACGCCACCTTGCGTGAAGATTTCCGCAAGCAGGGCCTGACGATTTCGCAGGTGCGCACGCTGGCCGTGCTGTCGGTCACCGACGGCGTCACCGTCAACGACCTCTCGGTCTATACTGTCATCGAGCAGTCGACCTTGAGCCGCACGCTGGACACGCTGGAGGGGCAAGGGTTCGTGCGGCGCGAGCAGGGCGTCACCGACAGCCGCATCCGCCATGTGTTCCTGACCGACGAGGGGCGCGCCGAGTTCACCCGCGCCTGGCCGGCCATGCATGATGCGTTCGAGGCGATGTTCGACGATATCGACGACGCGGAATATGCAGCGCTTATCGCCACGCTTTTGAAGATGCTGAAGAACATTCGCAAGCACGACATCTAATGCATGTCGCCCAAAAGTGGACCCGGTTTTGGGGAAACGACATGCATAAACAAGGATTCTAGAACGCACGCGCCGCCGGCTGTCGGCGGCAACGGAAGGAGGCAGAGATGGCCGAACGGTCTTTTGCCAAGGAAGTCGAAAAACTCAGGCTCGGCGCCGGCGAGGAATTTGCCGGCGAGGGCATCCTCGCCATCACCAAGGCGCTGCTGCAATGCGGCGTCGGCTATGTCGGCGGCTACCAGGGCGCGCCGATCAGCCATCTGATGGACGTGCTGGCCGACGCGCAGGACATTCTGGGCGAGCTCGGCGTGCATTTCGAGGCCAGCGCCTCGGAAGCCACCGCCACCGCCATGCTGGCCGCCTCCGTGCATTACCCGATCCGTGGTGCCGCGACCTTCAAGTCGACCGTCGGCACCAACGTGGCTTCAGACGCGCTGGCCAATCTCGCCTCCGGCGGCGTCACCGGCGGCGCGCTGATCATCGTCGGCGAGGATTATGGCGAGGGCTCCTCGATCATGCAGGAGCGCAGCCATGCCTTCGCCATGAAGAGCCAGGTCTGGCTGCTCGACCCGCGTCCGAACCTGCCGTCGATCGTCAAGGCGGTGGAGGATGGTTTCGAGCTCTCGGAAATCTCCAACACACCGGTCATGCTGCAGGTGCGCATCCGCTGCTGCCATGTGCATGGGCATTTCATCGCCAAGGACAACAAGCGCCCGCCGATGACGGTCGCCGATGCGCTGGACGCACCGCGTCGCGACACCGGCCGCATCGTGCTGCCGCCCGCCTCCTTCCTGCACGAGAAGGAGAAGGTGGCGAAGCGCTGGCCGGCGGCGGTGGATTTCATCACTAGGAACAAGATCAACGAATTCTTCGGTTCGGACCACGGCTCGGTCGGCATCATCATGCAGGGCGGCATGTACAATTCGGTCGTCCGTGCGCTGCAGCGGCTCGGACTTGCCGACACCTATGGTGACACCGATGTGCCGCTCTATGTCCTCAATGCCGTCTATCCCCTGATCGACGACGAGTTCCTCGCCTTCTGCGAGGGCAAGCAGGCGGTGCTGGTGGTCGAGGAAGGCCAGCCCAACTACATCGAACAGGCCTTTGCCGCCATGCTGCACAAGGCCGGGCGCGGCACCCGCCTGGTCGGCAAGGAGCATCTGCCGATGGCCGGCGAATATACCGGCCAGGTCATGCTCGACGGCATCGGCGCCTTCCTGCGCGCCGAGGCGCCGCATCTGTTGCCGGGCGAGGTGCGCGCGCCCAACAAGATCGGCGACGGCGTCGACACGGCTGATCTGATCAACGTCGTGCCGGGCCGCCCGCCCGGCTTTTGCATAGGCTGCCCGGAACGGCCGATCTTTGCTGCAACCAAACTGGTCGAGCAGGAGCTCGGCAAGCACCACATCGCCTCCGACATCGGCTGCCATCTGTTCTCGATCATGCCGCCTTTCGAACTCGGCGCTACAACCATGGGCTACGGGCTGGGTCCGGCCTCGGCCTCGGCGTTCAATTCGCCCGACGCCAAGCGCCGCTCGATCTCCTTCGTCGGCGACGGCGGCTTCTGGCACAACGGCCTGACCTCCTCGATCGGCAATGCGGTGTTCAACAAGAATGACGGCGTCATCGTCATCGTCGATAATTTCTACTCGGCCGCCACCGGCGGGCAGGACATCCTGTCGTCCCGCGCCGGCAACAAGACCAAGTCGACCAAGCATCCGATCACCGAGGCGGTGAAAGGCATGGGCGTCAAATGGCTGCGCCATGTCGACCGCACCTATGATGTCGGCAAGATGCAGGACACCTTGCGCGAGGCGCTGACGACGGACGAGAAGGGGCCAAAAGTCATCGTCGCTTCGTCGGAATGCATGCTCAACCGCCAGCGCCGCGAAAAGCCGCTGGTCGACAAGGCGATCAAAGGCGGCGAGCGTGTCGTCAAGCCGAAATTCGGCGTCGACGAGGACATCTGCACCGGCGACCATGCCTGCATGCGGCTCTCCGGCTGCCCGTCGCTGTCGGTGAAATCGCTGGACGATCCGCTGCGCGACGATCCGGTCGCATCGATCGACCAGAACTGCGTCGGCTGCGGCAATTGCGGCGAGGTGGCGGACGCGGCTGTGCTCTGCCCGTCCTTCTACCGCGCCGATGTCGTACACAATCCAAGCCGCTGGGATCGTTTCCTCGAAGCCACGCGCCGCGCGACGATCGGCTTCCTGCAGAGGCGGCGCGAAAGCCGGCGCCTGACATTCGCCGATGCTTGAGCCTGTTCCCTCCCTGCGTCCCAGGTCCGGTGCTGCCGATGAGCCGGTGATCAAGCTCGCCGTGCTGGCGGTTGGCGGCCAGGGCGGCGGCGTGCTCGCCGACTGGATCACCGATGTCGCCGAGCGCAATGGCTATGTCGCGCAATCGACCTCGGTCGCCGGCGTCGCCCAGCGAACCGGCGCCACCATCTATTATATCGAGATGGCCCGCGACACGGGCCGCCTGCCGGTCTTCGCGCTGTCACCCTCGCAGGGCGATGTCGACATATTGATCGCCGCCGAATTGATGGAGGCCGGCCGCGCCATCATCAGGGGCTTCGTCACCCCCAACCGCACCACGCTGATCGCTTCCTCGCACCGCATCGCCGCCGTGTCGGAAAAGATCGAACCGGGCGACGGCCGTGCTCCGTCGTCGAAGGTCCACGCCACGGCGGAAGCCGTGTCGAAACGCTTCATCGCATTCGACATGGAAAAGATCGCCGCCGACAACGGCTCGATGATCTCTGCAAGCCTGCTTGGCGCGCTGGCCGGCTCCGACGCGTTGCCGTTTACCCGCGAAACCTATGAGCAGGCGATCGGCACCGGCGGCCGTGGCGTCAAGGCCAGCCTCGCCGCCTTCGGCGCCGCGTTCGATCGCGCGCGCGGCGTGACGGCCGCACCTTCGTCAAAGGCGGCGGATCCAGCGGTAGTCGAATCCGCCCTGGGTCTCGGGCGCGTGAGCGGTCCGCAAGACCTGCTGCACGGATTGCGGGCGCTGGCCGCCCGCATCGACTTGATGCCCGTGGCCGTGCGCGACATGGCGCTTCGCGGCTTGAAAAAGGTCGTCGACTATCAGGACATCGCCTATGGGCGCGAATATCTCGACCGGCTGGACAAGGCCGTCGCGCTGGACAGCGCCGGCCACGCCCATGCGCTGTCCATCGCCGCCGCCAAGCATCTGGCCAATGCCATGTGCTACGACGACATGATCCGCGTCGCCGATCTGAAAACGCGCTCGACTCGCGACAGGCGGGTACGCAAGGAGGTTGGCGTCAAGGGCGGTTCGGTCCTGCAGGTGACCGAGTACTTCCATCCGCGCATCGAGGAGTTCTGCGGCACGCTGCCGGCGGGGCTCGGCAGCTACATCGAGAACCGGCCCAAACTCGCCGGCTTCCTCGACCGCCGCATCAACCGTGGCCGCCGCATCCGCACCGACAGCTTTGCCGGCTTTGCCGCCCTGTGGTTCATCGGCGGCCTGCGCCGCTGGCGTCGCCGCCTGCTGCGCCACCAGGTCGAGACGGCGCATCTGGAACGTTGGTATACGCTGGCACTTGGCTACGTACCCTCAGACTATGCGCTGGCCGTCGAAATCCTCAACTGCCGCCGGCTGATCAAGGGCTACAGCGACACCCATGTCCGCGCCCAGTCGAAGTTCGACCGGGTACTCTCATCTCTCGACCTGCTCAAGGGCCGCGACGACGCCGCCGACTGGATCCGCCGCCTGCGCGAGACGGCGCTGAAGGACGAGAAGGGCGACACGCTCGATGGCGCGCTGAAGACCGTGGCAACGCTGAACACGGACCCTTTCCCAGCCAGATGATCATGGCGAGGTTGAATTGCTTCAGCAGTTCACCCTGTGCTTCGTCGCGACAACTACGCGGCCTCGGGGAGTTGACGCAGATAGACATATTGAGCCTGCAAACTCCTTCCGATCGATGTCTTCACGGCCATATTCCCGGAGGTAATGTTCGGATTGAACGTGGAGGTGATGTCAATCGACCATTCATACGGGTTCTGGACGCCGAACACCGAGGGAACATTGGGCGGGAACGAGACCTTCAGCTTCACATCAGCAAGCCCAGTCTCTTCATGAAACTCATACTCGCCATCATACTTCACGCCGCCTGAGTCGGCGCCATAGATGCGGCCGCCCTCGAACACGAGAGCGCCCATTCCTGCGGAGTTTCCGTATTGAAAACTGATACCGTACATTCCGTCACGCATGTTTGTTCCTTTCGCTTTTAGCCGCAGCAGTTCCTGCTGCCGAAGATTCCCTGGGAGGAATTTGAACAAGCGCAGGTAGCTTTCGACGGGACCTGGGATGGCGCGCTCGCCAGCCAGCCAAAGGCTGATTGCACGAGGCGTAACATCTATAAGTCGCGCAAAATCGGCCTGCGAAAGTTCAAGGTCGGAAAGAATCGTCTTCAAATCAGCTTGCTTCATGATGGAACAATGTTCTCATATTTATAGAACACTGTCAACCGTTTTACCGTCATGCTTTATGGCGCTTGAAAATTGTGGCGAGGCTGGGACTACGCCCGGCAGGCGCTTAACCAACAGTCTTAAACTCGTCGGTTCCGTTTTAAGCCGCAGTGAACGATGTTCATTTTTGAGCTTGAACAATGTTCAAAACGTGATAGAGTGTGATTGTGAACGATGTTCATTTCCGACAGGCCGAAAGCTACGGATGGGCATCAAGCGCAGTAAGGAAGTTTAACCAGCTCGCGTTATTACACGATTGAAACAGCGCATGAACCCGCGGGGATCACCGGAGCATCGCCGCGTGGTTCCGCCAAATGGGAAATCGCCATGAACACGCATCTCATGCTTTCGCGGCGCTTCGCGCCGCTTTTCTGGACGCAGTTCCTGTCCGCCTTCAACGACAATTTCCTCAAGAACACGCTGGTGTTCCTGATCCTCTTTACACTTGCCGCCGATCAGGCGGCCTCGCTGGTCACTTTGGCCGGCGCCGTGTTCATGGCTCCGTTCCTGCTCCTGTCGGCGCTGGGCGGCGAGATTGCCGACCGCTTCGACAAGGCGCTCATCGCCCGCCGGCTGAAATTTGCGGAGATCGGCGCCGCCGCCGTCGCGGTCGTCGGCATCGCGCTGTCCTCCATTCCCGTGCTGATGACGGCGCTGTTGATGTTCGGCGTCATCTCGGCACTGTTTGGGCCGATCAAATACGGTATCCTGCCCGATCATCTCGAACGCAAGGAGTTGCCCCGCGCCAACGCCTGGATCGAGTCGGCGACCTTCGCCGCCATCCTCGGCGGCACGATCGTGGGCGGCATCGTCTCCGCCGACGGCATTGGTGTCGCCGTCTTCGGCCCGATGATGATGATCCTGGCGGTCGGCTGCTGGGTCGTCAGCCGTTCCATCCCTTCGACCGGCTCGGCCGCGCCGAACCTTGTCATCGACTGGAACATCTTCCGCTCGACATGGCGGCAGGTCAGCGAATTGCGCACCGACACGCGCACCTGGCGCGCCGGATTGATGACCTCGTGGTTCTGGCTGATCGGCGCCATCGTGCTTTCGATCCTGCCGACGCTGATCAAGGATCAGCTCGGCGGCAACGAGATCGCGGTCACCGCCTATCTCGCGGTGTTCGCCGTCTCCATCGCCATCGGCTCGGCGATCGCCGCCTGGATGTCGCAGGGCCGCATGGTGCTGCTTCCGGCGCCGGTCGGCACGGCGCTGCTGGCGCTGTTCGGCTTGCACCTTGCCTGGACGATCTGGAGCATGCAGCCTTCGCCCAAGGCCGAAACCCTTGGCCTCTTCTTCGCCGGGCCGAACACGATCCGTGTTGCGATCGACCTTGCCGGCATGGCCATTTCCAGCGCCTTCCTGGTGGTGCCGACCTTCGCTGCCGTGCAGGCCTGGTCGCCCGAGGCGCGCCGCGCCCGCGTCGTCGCCGCTGTCAGCATCGTCAACGCCGGCTTCATGACGCTGGGCGGCATCCTCGTCGCCGCCATTCAGGCCGCCGGCGTCTCCATTGCCAGCGTGCTGTTCGGGCTTGCCGCCTTCAATGCCGTGGCCGCCTGGCTGATGTTGAAATATCTGCCGACCAACGCCTTCCGCGACTTCGTCTCCATTCTCTTCCGCGCCTTCCATAGGCTCGAAGTGGAAGGGTTGGAGAACCTCAAGGCCGCGGGCCCGGCACCGATCCTGGCGCTCAACCATGTCAGCTTCCTCGACGGTCCGCTGGCGCTGACGCTGACCGATGAAGAGCCGGTCTTCGCCATCGACTACACGATCGCGCGGGCCTGGTGGATGAAGCCGTTCCTCAAACTGACCCGAGCCCTGCCGCTCAATCCGGCCAAGCCGATGTCGACGCGCACGCTGATCAAGATCGTGCAGAACGGCGACCCGCTGGTCATCTTCCCGGAGGGCCGCATCACCGTCACCGGCGGGCTGATGAAGGTCTATGACGGCGCCGCCATGGTGGCCGACAAGACCGGCTCGATGGTGGTGCCGATCCATATCGAGGGGCTGGAGAAAAGCCCCTTCTCGCGGCTGACGGCGCAGCATGTCCGCCACCGCCTGTTCCCGAAGGTCAGGGTGACCATATTGCCGCCGGTCAAGCTCAAGGTCGACGACGAGCTGAAAGGCCGCAAGCGCCGAGCCGCCGCCGGTGCCGCGCTCTACCAGGTGATGTCCGACCTCGTCTTCCGCACCCAGCATATCGACAAGACCGTGCTCGAAAGGATCATCGAGACGGCGACGGAGCGCGGCATGAAGCAACTCGCCGTGCAGGATCCGGTCGCCGGTTCGCTGAGCTACGGCAAGCTGCTCACTGGCGTCGCGGTGCTCGGCGAGAAGTTCGAGACGCTCTATGCCGGACAGGACACGCTCGGCATCATGCTGCCCAACGCCAATGGCGCCTGTGCCGCGCTGCTCGGCGTCATGTCCGCCGGCAAGGTCCCGGCGATGATCAACTTCACCGCCGGTGCCGCCAATATCCTGTCCGCCTGCAAGGCGGCGCGGGTTACCACCATTCTGACCTCTCGGGCTTTTGTCGAGCAGGCCAAGCTCGTCGCGACGGTCGAGGAGGTCGGCCGGTCGGTCAACATCGTCTGGCTCGATGATCTGCGTGCAACCATCGGCCTCAAGGACAAGCTGCTTGGCCTGTTGCGCAAGAGCACGCCCAGGGTTGCCCGCAAGGCCTCCGACCCGGCCGTGATCCTGTTCACCTCGGGCTCCGAAGGCACGCCGAAGGGCGTGGTGCTCACCCATCGCAACATCCTGGCCAATGCCGCGCAGGCCGCCTCGCGCATCGATTTCCACTCGGGCGACAAGGTGTTCAACGTGCTGCCGATCTTCCATTCCTTCGGGTTGACGGCGGGCACGGTGCTGCCGCTGGTGTCGGGCGTCCCCGTCTATTTCTATCCGTCGCCGCTGCACTACCGCATTGTGCCGGAACTGGTCTATGCCTCGAACGCGACGATCATCTTCGGCACCGACACCTTCCTCAACGGCTATGCGCGCACGGCGCATCCCTATGATTTCCGCTCGGTGCGCTATTGCTTTTCCGGTGCGGAGCCGGTCAAGGCCTCGACCCGCGAAACCTATATGGAGAAGTTCGGCCTGCGCATTCTCGAAGGCTACGGCGTTACCGAGACGGCGCCGGTGATCTCCATCAACACGCCGATGTACAACAAATCAGGCACGGTCGGAAAAATCATGCCCGGCATGGAATGCCGCCTGGAACCGGTGATCGGCGTCGAAGGTGGCGGACGGTTGTTCGTGCGCGGCCCCAACGTCATGGCGGGCTATCTCAGGGCCGAAAAGCCTGGTGTGCTCGAACCGCTGCATGATGGCTGGCACGACACCGGCGACATCGTCAGCATCGACGAGGCCGGTTTCGTCAGCATCCGTGGCCGCGCCAAGCGCTTCGCCAAGATCGGCGGCGAGATGATTTCGCTGGCTGCCGTCGAGGCGATGGCGGGCGAGCTGTGGAAAGGTTCGCTCTCGGCGGTCGCGACCGTGCCGGATCCGCGCAAGGGCGAAAAGCTGGTGCTCGTCACCGAAGCCGAAAGGGCGACGCGCGCCGAGTTTCTGGCCTTCGCCAAGGCGAACGGCGCCATGGACCTGATGGTGCCGGCCGAAGTGCGCGTCGTGTCGCATGTGCCGGTGCTCGGCTCGGGCAAGATCGACTTCGTCGGCGTGACCAGACTGGTGCGCGGCGAAGACTTCGCGCCCGCCAAGGTCGAGGCCGCCTGATCACCGGCAAGAGCGAGGCGACGCCGCGTCAGGAACGCGGCGTTGCCAGAGCCTCAGGCGATCAGGTTCATCATCGGCTTCACCGCACCCGAGTCCGGAAACACCTTCTCGCCGAGCACGGCGGCCGAAAGTCCGAACTGGTCGGCGAGCAGGCCTTTCAGCACCGCCCTGACATCGCTGGTCGGCGCAAGGTCGCGCTGCTGGTAAAGTTGCGCCGGTTTCAGCCCCGGCCAGTCGGCGATGACGCGGCCGCCCTTGATCGCGCCGCCGGCGAGCAGCACCACGGTGCCGGTGCCGTGATCGGTGCCGACCGTGCCGTTGATCCGCGCCGTGCGGCCGAATTCGGTGATGGCGACGATCGCCGTATCCTTCCAGCGCTCGCCGAGACCTTTTTCGAATTCCTCGAAGGCACCGTCGAGGCCGCCGAGCAACGTGGCGAGCCGGCCGCTCGCGCCGCCTTCGTTGACATGCGTGTCCCAGCCGTCGAAGGCGAGTGCCGCGACGCGCGGCCCGTCATCGGCCGCGATCAGCCTGGCGGCACCTTGCGCGGCCTGCCGCATACCGGCGGCGCTGTCGAGGCCGCCTCTAGGCTTCATCGCCTTGGAGCCGATCTGGTCGTCGAGCGCCATGCGGTCGGCGTCGAGGCCCTCTTGCAGCGCCACCGCCAGAACCGGGTCGCGGTGCTGGTAGAGATCGAGAACACGCGTCGCGAGGTCGCCGGCGGGCGCCGGTAGCGATTGCGGCGCCCAGCCGAGTACTGGTGCAGCGCCACGGATCACCAGCGGCGTCGACGGCCCGACGGCCAGGCCGCCAAGCGTCGCCACGCGGTCGCCCGCCGGCAGGTTCTCGAGCGCCCGGTTGAGCCAGCCGGTAGCGACATGGCCGGGACCGGCAAAGCCGCTTTCCAGCACATCCTGTCCGTCGAAATGCGAGCGCTCGCGATAGCCGGTCGCCGCCGCATGCACGACCGCCGCCTGGTTCGCCTTGAACAGGCGCGCGAACTCCGGCATCGCCGGATTGACCGCGAAGAAAGCATCGAGCGGCAGCGCCGCATGCGGGCCGGAAAGCGATAGCGCGATGTCACCATGCAGGCCGGCATAGTCGGGATCGCCGACCGGACCGATCGCCGACAGGCCGTCCAGCGCGCCGCGCAGTACGATGACGATCAGGCGCGGGTCGCGATTGTCGGCGGCGCGGGCGAAGCGCGGCAGATAGGCCCAGGCGAACAGCGAGCCGCCGGTCATCAGCACGGCGCGGCGGGAAGGATGAGGTGTTTCACACAGCAGGCTCATGACATTGTCTCCATTGTCCGCGCTGGCGCTATCGGCGCTGGAATTCGGGCGCCATCAGCAACAGCGCCAGGCCTTGCTGCTTGGACTCGGCGCGGGCGACCGCCTGGCGCGTTTCCGGCGAGGCGGAGGGACCGATGACCGCGTCGAGCATGTCGTTGGGATTGCCGATGTCTTTCACTTGCCTGGCAGCCTGCCAGGCGATGTCGAGCCGTGTCTTCATGCCCTCCGCCGATGCCCAGCTGTCCGCCTTGTCGGAAAAGCCGTTCGGTCCCGGCGGCCGCCAGAGCGGCTCGCCCAGCGCGTTGAGCCAGTTGAGCGACTGGCCGGGATCGTTCGGTCCCGGGCCGGCCGCCCGCCTGATGGCGGTGACATAGTCGAGGGGCGAGCGCATCTTGGCCAATGGTGTCGACCACGCCTCCGGCAGGTCGATGAGCGCCACCGCCAGTGCCCTGAGATTGCCGTCGTTCTTGATGAACACCTTGGCGAGACGGGCGACCACCGCCGGCGGCGGGGCGTCGGCTATGAAATGGCGGGCAAGTTGCGTGGCGATGTGTTGCGCGGTCGCCGGATGACGGGCGATGTCATCGAGCGCGGCCTCGGCCTGGCCCATGCCGCCGGCCGGATAGGTCTTGCCGAGCAGCACCGCCTCGCCCGGCTCGTGCGCATTGGCGTTGAAGACGAAACTGCCGGGTTCGCCCAGCCGTCCTTCCCGTCCGGCCATCGTCCAGCCGGTCAGGATGCGCGCGAAGCTGGTGACGTCGGCCTGGCTATAGCCGCTGCCGACACCGAGCGTGTGCAGTTCCAGGATCTCGCGGGCGAGGTTCTCGTTGAGGCCGCGCTGGCGGTTCTTGCCGGCGCGCGAATTCGGGCCGATCGAGTGCTGGTTGTCGAGATAGAACAGCATCGCCGGATGCCGCTCCACCGCCATGAGCATGTCGGCGAAACGCCCGAGCACGAAGGGCCGGATGGCTTCCCGTTCGAAGGCCCCGGCGCTGGCGCGCACGATGTTGCCCTTCGCCACGGAGACGCAGAAATGGTTCGACCAGAAATAGACCAGACGCTCGACGAAGCCGGCCTCGGCCTGCATTGCCTTGTCGAAGCGCGCCTGTGCCTCGGCCCGGAACAAGGTGACCTCGACAGGCGGCACGGCGGGTTTGGCCTTGGCAGCGGCCGGGGCGGCGGACGGCGACATGGCCGAGGCAGCGGGCGGCGGCGTAGCCGAGGCCGAGGCTGGCGTGCCCGTTGCCGTTGCCGGCTGACCTGTCGCCATCCGCTCCCGGTCCAGCTTGCGCTGGAGGTTTGCCGCCATGCTGGCCTGGATGGCAGACGTGCTTCCCTCGAGATCGGTGTAGGCCGGATCGTCAGGCGAGATCATGGCGACGTCCGGCCGTCGCAGTTCCGCCTTGAGATAGCCGCGAGGGTCGTCCGCCAGCCCGTCGCGGTCGCCGGGCCGGGCCCCGAGCCCGAAGCGATTGAAGGCAATCAGGGCTGGATCCAGCAGGGCGGAACCTTTAGCCGGGGCTGCCATGTCAGCTCTCCATGGTTGGATATCACGGGAGGCGCGCGACGCCCGACTGGGCTGTTTCCCAGCTCAAGTTGGGAATAGGCGGCCGGGCCGGCGTGTGTCGCCCGGCCCTCCACGCGCCTACCAGCGATGCCAGCGGTGCCAGTGGCGGTGCGGATGCCAGCCGTAATAGGCCGGGCCGTGCCAATAGCGGTAGCGCGGATACACCACGACACGGTTGGGAACGCAGCGCCCCCAGTGATTGGGATGCCAGCCGGGCCCGCAGCCCCAGGCCACATGCTCGATCAGCGCCGGGGCGGCCGGTTGCACCGTCATAGGCATGGCGGCGGAGGTCGCGACGGTTGCGCCGGTTCCGGTCAAGGCGAGGACGGCTGCTGCCGCGTATTGTGTCAGACGGTTCATGACGTTACTCCGAATGTTGTCCGAGAATGAAAACCTGTTCGTACCGATTGGTCCGGCAGGTCTGCCCTTCCCCTAGTTAAACGGCCTTGCGAGCGTTTTCCGTCGGTCGTCACGGCGATTTTTTTGGTGCTACGGCCGCGCGGCGTTCCACATGGCGCATCAGTGCCGCGGCCAGCGCGCTCCGGTTCTGCGGCGATGTGTTCGCCGCGAAGTCGACAATGGCCTGTTCAAGCCGCGTGCGCACGGTCACGTCAGCGTTGCGCGCCCGCTCCAGGGCGGCGGACAAAGCCACGGTGTCCACAACGGGTTGGCGCAACAGGTCCGCCGCCTCCTGCCTTGCCTGCTGGCCGTCAAGAATAGTCTGGCGGGCTTCAATGCGTACTTGCCGCAGCGCCTTGCGAAAGGACTTGCGATCTTTTTCGGGAAGCTGTCCGCCAACCGACTCCAACGAGTACCCGGCGCCTGCCTTGGCATTTCTCAGCCAGACGGCCCCGCTGACAAATGCCCCGGCAAGAAAGACGTTCAGCACGACCGAGGCGATGACCAGACCACGAACCCAGCGCGTGCTCATAAGCTCTCCTCACCATTTTCGGCATCGGGGCCGGCATCGCCGAACGCCGTTGCGTTGGCGTCCAGCACATAGTGATCCGATCCGGCTTCCGGCGTGACAATGCTCACCAGCGCCAGCCCGGCGACGGCCCCCGCGAGGCCAATGCCGGCCAGTCCCAGGCCCAGCCACCAGAACCGATGACGCCGACGCTGGACGAGGTGCCGGTCGGCCGCGCGCAGGATGCTGCCGTGCAGCGCCTTGCCGGGATGCTGGACCCGATAGCTGTCGAGCAGGGCGTCAAGTCTGCCGGCGTGTCGCGAAATGGCCTGGCCCGCTTCGCTTGACGCAAAGGCCCAGGCGGCTTCGCGTTCTGCTTCCGGCCAGCGGCGCACATCGCCGCCATAGGCTTGCGCGAGCGCCGCGAAACGCTTGGCATCCATTGCCGGCCCGTCTTCGATGTCTTCAGCCATTTGTTTTCCCCTTGCCCCTTGGTGCCGGGTGCCCACGCGGGTTGGAAACGACGCAGACCACCCGGACACCCGCAAGGCGGGTTGAATGTACAGTATTCGGGCGCGCGCCTTTCTCAGTCATCGCAGCCATCCCTGGCCAGCATCGCCTGCAGCGCCCGCCGGCCGCGCGACAGCAGGCTCTCCAGGGCATCGACACTGATCTCCAGGGTCGCGGCCGCCTCGATGTTGGACATCTCCTGGTAGTAGACCAGGATGATCGCCTCGCGCTGGCGTGGCGCGATTGCCTGCAAGGCCCGCTCGACCCGATGCGCCTCGTCGCCAGGATGGGAATCGGGAAGCGGGGCGGGATCGACAATGTCCGGCACTTCGTCGGTCACCCATTCGCGGCGCCGACGCAGCCGGTCGTAGCAAAGGTTGAGCGTGACGCGGTGGATCCAGGTGTCGAAGCGTGCATTGCCACGCCGCCACTTCGAGGCATGACGCCAGATGCGCATAAAGGTTTCCTGCGCGACATCCTCGGCCTCCGCCGCATCGCCCAGCATGCGCACGGCAAGCGAAAGGATGCGCGGCAACTTCCGCGCGACGAGCGCCTGCACCGCCGCGGGATCGCCAGCACCGACCCGACGAACCAACTCCTCGTCCGGATCGCCGCTCATCGGCTGGCGCACTTCCGATATCCATCACACGTCATAGCCTCTTGGTCACTGCTCCGGCTTGGGAGCGGATTTGTGGCCCGGCATCTCGTCGGCCGTCAGCATGCCGTCGCCATTCTTGTCGAGCCGGGCAAAGCGCTTGG
Source organism: Mesorhizobium sp. B3-2-1 (assembly GCF_006439515.1). Taxonomy (NCBI): domain Bacteria; kingdom Pseudomonadati; phylum Pseudomonadota; class Alphaproteobacteria; order Hyphomicrobiales; family Phyllobacteriaceae; genus Mesorhizobium; species Mesorhizobium sp. B3-2-1. The sequence goes on from NZ_VFTI01000010.1 coordinate 140,092, forward strand.
CGAAGAACGCATCGAGCTCGGCCCGGTCGATCAAGCCGTCATGATTGGAATCGATGCGCGCGAAGGATTTGGCCGGATCGCCCTTGACGTTGCGCTTGGCCTGAAAAGCCTCCCACTCCAGCAGGCTGATCTTGCCGTCGCCGTCCGTGTCGGCGGCCATGATCGCCTTCTCCCGCCGTTTCTGGAACTTGGCCAGTGTGATGTCGGACTTGGCGGCCGACGATGTAGCAGCGGGCGACGCGGCGGCCGGTGGCGTCGCGGCCGGTGGCTGTGCCGCTGTCTGGGCCGGAGCCGCGGTGGTCAGCAGGCTCAAGGCAGCGGCAAGGATCGAACGGCGTATCATGGCTTTACGTCTCCGGTTGGCGCATGCCATGGCCCAATGCCATGGTCACGCTTCAACCGTTAAACGTCGCGATCGGAGAAATCCGTCGGTCACCCATGCCGATCACGCCGCTTGCCGGCGATGACGGACCTTCGCGGCCCGGGGAGCAGCAGAACACCTCCTCCGGCGCGTCTGGATACGCCCGGGCCGGCCATTCCTTGGCGAAAGCGGGAATTACGTCGATTGGTCGGCGGCTACCAGCTGCTCCTGCTTGAAGCCGGCATGCTGCGGCGTCCACACCTCGCCCTCTTTGTTGAACCAGTGGCACAGATACATGCCGGAAGCGGCGCCGTCGCTGACCGTCATCTTCGGGCCTCCCGACCTCAGCTTGACGACGTCTCCGGTCTTGAAAGTGTTGGGCATTTGGACCTCCCATGCTGACGCCTGTTATTTCATACCAAAACCGGTGTCCCGACAATGGCATATGGGTCTTCTGGGTTGCCGCCTTATGCGGCAACGCGGATCGCGCTCCAGGGGCGAACCGGCGACCTCCGCGGATCAGTCCACCTCGATCACACGCCGCGCCTGCTTCCTGACCGGCTCGCGTCGGCGCGCAGGCGGAGACTTGTCCGCCAATGCCTCCTGCTGCAGTCTCTGCTCCCTCAGTCGGGTTGTCTTGGCGTCCCTTGCGTGACGCTCGGCATCCAGCACCCGCTTCGCCTCGCGGTCCGCCCTTTCGAGCCTTTCCTTGTCGACACGCCTTGGCAATTTGAAACCTCCTGTCCGTAGAAACCACGGCAGGAAATGTGCGACCCAAGCGTCTGTTCCAAAAAACAGGCGTCTGTTCCAAAAAAATAGAAACGCGCGGTCCATCATTTGTTGTTGAGGTTTGAAAAAGGCCCCATCGCACCTTGTCGACGCATTTATAGGGCCGGAGGACCTCGCGCCTGGGCCGGTATCTGCAAGTCGCACGACTATCCGGCCTGGCAGAAGCAAACGGCCAGGATTCGGGCCATCTTCTACGCACCCGAGCTGCTTCGATCATTGGTTTGAAAACTGGTGCCGCTTAGGTGACTCGAACACCTGACCCCATCATTACGAATGATGTGCTCTACCAACTGAGCTAAAGCGGCCCGGGAGGCCAGGACCTCCAAGATGGGCAGGGTGATAGACTCAACGGGCCGCGAATTCAAGATGCGACTTGGCAAATCATGCGAAGAGCGCCGCCGCGATCGAAACCGGGGTTCTAGCGCCCCTGCATGCTGGAATCGGCGCCATGTTCCGATTTTGTTTGCCGGAACATCGCGAAGATGGACTTTGGACGGCACGTCGAGGCAGAATGCGGCCGCCCGCCCGTTGATTGATTGGTCGCCTGCCGCTAACCATCGTGAAAGCTTGTGGCAATTTGCAGAGGGATCTCGCTTGGACGCGATCGAAAAAGCGATCCGGAACGCCTTGGAAAAGGGCAATGCCGAGAACCGAGCGTTCCGCGAGAGGGTCTATCGGTCGGCCTTCGCCGCGCTCGACCGTGCGCTCCAGGCCAATCCCGGCGTGACGGTGGAAGTCGCCATCAAGCGCCGTAAGGCTATCCAGGCGAAAATCACCGAAATCGAATCCGAGTACCTGCCCGCGGTGCCCGGCGTTGCCCCGCAGATCGACGCGCCGGCGGGCGAGGCCGAGGCTGACGGTGCGCCTGCGGTCGAGGCCGGCCCGAGGGCGCCATCGCCCGCTGTCACCGTCGACGGCCCGGTGCAGCCGGCCTCCGACGCGCCGCGCTCGCGCGTGCTGCCGGTGGTTCCCGACATCATGCCCGACGCCAACCTTCCCGGCGCGCCAGCCATCGACATGTCGGCTCCCGCAGCGCCGGGAGCCGCGACGGAAGTGACCCCAGACCGCGATGAGCGGCGCATTCGCGGCCGGCGCATGCCGCTGACCGCCATTTTCTTCACGGTCACGCTGCTCGCGGCGATTGGCATCGGACTGTACTTCGCCATGCAGACCGGTGTGTTCAAGACGGCCGCGCAGCTCAACACCGCGCCGCCGGAAGCGCCTCCGACGGTCGAGGACCCCGATTTCACCCCGGCCGACGGCGCCAACGCGCCGGCAAAGCCCGGTGCCGCGGACCAGTCGCGCGCCTGGATCAATGTGTTTTCACCGACAGATCCGACCCATGTCGCCGCCCCGTCGGACGCCAAGGCCGAGGCCGTGAAGGACGACAGCGGGCCGTTCCTGCGCATCCAGTCCGGCGCCTCCGGCTCGGCGATCGCCTTCGATGTCGGGCAGGGCGTGCTGGAAAAGCTCGCCGGCAAGCACGCCGTGTTCGACATCATCGCCCGCGCCGAGGACGGCAAGGACACGCAGATCTCCGTCGACTGCAATTTCGGCGAACTCGGCGACTGCGGCCGCAAGCGTTACGCGGTCGGCCAGCAGAAAAACGAATATCTGTTCGACGTGAAGTTCCCCGACAAGCATCCGGGCTCGGCCGGAACCATCGCCATCAATTCCGATTTCGACAAGCAGGGCAAGGCGGTCAACATCTACGAGATCCGCGTGTCGATCGAGCCTTGAACTGCGACCGACACATCGGTGGTCTCTAGCGGTCGAGCAGCGCCTGCAGGGTTTCGATGCGGTCGGCCTCGTTGGCCGGCTTGTCCCAGCGCAGCCGTGAAATCCTGGGGAAACGCATGGCCACACCCGATTTGTGCCGGGTCGAGCGGTTGAGCCCCTCGAAGGCGACTTCCAGCACCAGGCCATTGTCGCGATCGGCGCGCACCGAGCGCACCGGTCCGAAGCGCTCGACGGTGTTGTCCCTGACATATTTGTCGATCTGCTTCAGCTCCTCGTCGGTGAAGCCGAAATAGGCCTTGCCGACCGGCACCAGTTCCTCCTCGCCCGTGGCTCCGGACCAGACGCCGAACGTGTAGTCGGAATAGAAGCTCGAGCGCTTGCCGTGGCCACGCTGGGCATACATCAGCACGGCGTCCACCGTGTGCGGATCGCGCTTCCATTTGAACCACGGCCCCTTCGGCCGGCCAGCGACATAGGGCGAATCCCAGCGCTTCAGCATCACCCCTTCGATGATCGGATGCGGCGGCGCGCGGCGCAGGTCCTCGAGCGCCTGCCAGTCCGTGAAGTGGACGAAGGGGGAAAGATCGAAGCGGCTGGGGTCGAGCGTCCCGATGAAGGCTTCGAGACGGCCGCGCCGCTCGCGGAAGGACAGTGGGCGCAGATCCTCCGCGCCGATCTGCAGCAGGTCGTAGCAACGCATGAAGGCCGGATATTGCTGCTGCATCTTCGGCGTCACCGTCTTGCGGTTCAGCCGTTGCTGCAGGTCCGAGAAGGTTCCCGTCGCCTCTCGCGGATCGCCGACAAGCAATTCGCCATCGAGCGTCGCGGAAAAGTTCATGGCGTCGGCGAGATCTGGAAAGGCGCCTGAGACATCGTCGCCGGTGCGCGAATAGAGCCGGCGGATGCCGCCTTCGCCCACCGCCTGGACGCGGATCCCGTCCCATTTCCATTCCGCCGCATAGTCCAAGGGATCGAGCTTTTCGAGATCGCCGTCGCCGATCGGATTCGACAGCATGACCGGGCGAAACAGCGCCAGCGCCGTGTTGCGCGGTTTTTCGGCCTTGCCTTCCAGCCAGGCGAACAGCGCCGTGTAGGGCGGCGACAGCCCATGCCAGAGCTCCTCGATCTCGGCCACGTCGACCTTGCCGAAATCGGCCAGCGCCTGTTTGGCCAGCCGCGCCGAGACGCCGATGCGCAGGCCGCCGGTGACCAGCTTGATGATGGCAAAGCGCGCCGAGATGCCGGCGCTGTCGAGCAGCCCCGCCAGCACCATCGGTCCATCGGAGCGGCTCGCCGCCTGCAGCTTCGCCACAACTTCGCCAAGCGTCGGCTCGCGGTTCGCGATCCCGCCAGGCGTTTGTGGCCAGACCAGCGACACCGTCTCGGCGAGGTCGCCGACATAGTCGTAGGAATAGCCGAACATCACCGGGTCCATGCGTTCGATGACCAGCGTGCGCAGCATGGCCGGCTTGACCGCGGCAATCTTGAGATCGCCGGTGATGGCGGCCAGCGCCAGGCCGCGATCGGGATCCTCGACGCTGCGGAAATAGTCGGTCAAAAGCGTCAGCTTGCCGTTGCGCGACGGCGTCAGCACCAGGCGGTCGAGAAGCTCGGCGAAGCGGTTCATGGCTGGACGCACCACGCCAGTAGTGAAAGCCGGCGCGAGGCGCCCCCCTCTGTCCTGCCGGCCATCTCCCCCTCAAGGGGGGAGATCAGATGTCGCGACGGCTTTCGCCAATCTTCAACGCAGAAGCAAGGGCGCAGCCGCCAAAACTGCCAATCTCCCCCCTTGAGGGGGAGATGGCCGGCAGGCCAGAGGGGGGCGCCGTAGGGCGCGGCATCGATGGGTGTCATCCTCAGTCGCCCTCGTCCTCATAGCCCACCAGATGCAGTGGCCTGGCCGCTATCCCTTCCAGTTCGCACCAGCGCACCAGCGCTTCCTCTCGGCCGTGCGTGACCCAGATTTCCTCGGCGCCGGTCTGCTTGATGGTGACGATCAGTTCGTCCCAGTCGGCATGATCCGAGATGATGAGCGGCAGTTCGACGCCGCCTTGCTTGGCGCGCTGGCGGATGCGCATCCAACCCGACGCAAAGCACGAGATCGGATCGGGAAAGCGCCGAGCCCAGCGGTCGGCGAAGGCCGATGGCGGGCCGACCACGATGGCCCCGGCGAAATCCTGCTTGCCACCGCTCTCCACCGTCGCCGGCTCGAGTTCGCCGAGATCGATGCCCTGGCTTTGGTAATACGCGCTGAGCTTGGCCAGTGCGCCATGGATGTAGAGCGGCTTGTCGTAACCGGCGTCGCGCAGCAGCCGCATCACGCGCTGCGCCTTGCCCAGCGCATAGGCGCCGACCAGGTGCGATCGCTCCGGAAATTGCGCCGCCGATTTCAAGAGGCGGGCGATCTCTTCCGTGTCGGGCGGATGGCGAAACACCGGCAGGCCGAAGGTTGCCTCGGTGATGAAGACGTCGCAGCGGATCGGCTCGAACGGCGCGCAGGTCGCATCCTTCTGCCGCTTGTAGTCGCCGGAGGCGACGATGCGCCTGCCCTGGTGCTCGACAGCAATCTGCGCCGAACCCAGCACATGGCCCGCCGGATGAAAGGTGACATCGACGCCGTCGATGGCAATCGTCTCGCCGAGCATGGCTGCCTGCGTCGTCCCGGCAAAATCCTCGCCATAGCGAAGTCCCATGATATCGAGCGTCTGCTGCGTCGCAAGCACCGAGCCGTGGCCGGAACGAGCATGGTCGGAATGGCCGTGGGTGATCAGCGCCCGGTTCACCGGCCGCACCGGGTCGATGAAGAAATCGCCCGGCGGGCAGTAGAGGCCTTCGGGCCGGGGATGAAGCAGGTCGCTGGCACGCATGGTCCCAAGATAGGATATAATTCCGCTGCGAGAAGCCCGTTGCCCCAGACTGCTGACTCCCCGGGCAAAGCCAGCTCAATTCGGTTCAGCTTCGGCATGCTTTGCTCTACAGAGATGGCGGCTGGCTACCCTGCCGGTGGAACCATCATCAATGAAACCGCTTCAGACCTCGTCGGGCGACCCGAACGCCGATCGCCGTGCAGATTATGCCGAAATGCTCTTTGCCTCAGGCGATCATACTGCTGCGGCCGAGTTGCTGCTCGGTGCGCTGGAACTGGCGCCGCAATGGGCAATGGGCTGGTTTCGGCTCGGCGAGATGCAGGAGGCATCAGGCAGGCTCGACCTGGCGGCGCCAGCCTGGACGACATCGCTGAGACTCGATCCGGCCGATCGCCAGGGCGCGGCCCTCAAATTGCAGCTGATCGGCAAGGGTCCGGTCTCCATGGCGCCGCCCAGTGCCTTTGTCGAAACGCTGTTCGACCACTATGCGGAGACATTCGAGGAGATGCTGGTCGGTAAGCTCGACTACCGGCTGCCCGAGGTACTCGACGCCGCCATCCGCAAGGCAAGGCCGGGCCGCTTCCGCCTCGCGCTCGACCTGGGCTGCGGCACCGGATTGATGGGCGAGAGGCTGAGGCCGATCGTCGACCGGCTGGAGGGGGTCGATATCTCGGCAAGGATGCTGAGGAAGGCGCGGGCAAAAGGTATTTATGACGCGCTGACAAAAGCGGATTTGCAGGACTTTTCCTATTCCGGCGACGTGGCCGATCTGGTGACGTCAGCCGACGTGCTGATCTACATCGGCGGGCTCGAAGGTTTTGTGGGAACGGTCGCCGGCCTGCTCGCCGAGGGCGGCCTGTTTGCCTTTTCCGTCGAGAGCTTGGCGGATGGCGGCGACTTCGCGCTGCAGCCGTCGCGGCGCTATGCCCATTCGGAGGGCTATGTTGGACGGACCCTCGAGGCCAATGGCTTTTCAATTGTGGCATTGGAGCCAACCACCATCCGGCAGGATCGCCGCGAGCCCGTCAAAGGCCTGGCCGTCGTGGCACGGAAAGCTCACGCTGTGTGAGGGCAGCCCTTGGTACTGCTGCGAAAAAGTCCGATTTGCGTGCGCGACTGATATTTGCGATCTGGTCGCATCAGGGCGGGATACCAGGAGGAGCACTTCGATGCGCTGGAATATGATGATCTTGGCGTCTTGCCTGGCAACCACCGGCTGCGTCGGCAATTCAGCGTCCGAGCGGCAGGACGCCAACGTAGAGTCCTCGCTGCAATATGACACCGTGCCATGCGATCAGTTGCTGGCGCAACGCAACGGGCTGGCGCAGCAATACAACCTCCCGACGACCGCCAAGCCGGCCTTCTCCAATCCTGCCATGGGCTTCGGCCCGTTCACGCCCGACTTGCGCTCCAAGGCCCAGCGCGACAGCGACAAGGCGTCAGGCGAAATCGATGCCATGAACCGGTCCATCGACCGCCGCGACTGCGGCAAGCCGGACAAGCAGAAGAAGTTCGCTCTGCCCGGCTGATGATCCAATCGCAAGGCTCCATCCGGTGAATCTCTCGGACTTAGGCGACCGCATCTGTATTTTGGGGCCGTCCAACAGCGGCAAGTCGACGCTTGCCGACGCGATCGCGCGCAAGCGTGGCCTGACGCCCATCCATCTCGATCTGCTCTTTCATCTGCCCAACACGGATTGGGAGCAGCGCCCGAGGGACGAGTTCATTGCCTTGCATGACGCCGCGATCGCCGGCGAGCGGTGGGTGATGGACGGAAACTACTCGGTTTGCATGCCGCAACGCTTCCAGCGCGCGACGGGATTGATCCTGCTGGACATCTCCACCTCGGCAAGTCTGCTGCGTTATTTCAGGCGAACCCTGTTCGACAAGGAGAGGTGCGGTGGCCTGGAAGGCGGGCGCGACAGCATCAAATGGGACATGATCCACCACATCGCCGTGGCCACGCCGGAAAACCGGCAGAGATACAGGGCGATGTTCGAGCCGATCGACCTGCCAAAGCTGCAGCTGCCTTCGGTTCGGGCGATCAAGAAATGTTTTCAGGACTGGGACTTGGCCAGGTGACGACGACGTCTGGCTAATATCCCGCCTTGCGGTCCACCAGATTGTCGAGCTTCTCGCCGCGCTCGAAAGCGTCCATCTGGCGCAGCATGATTGGCGCCAGGTGCACGGGATCGGAAGTCGCCGCGGCATGCGGCGTCACGAAAACTTTCGGATGGCGCCACAGCGGACTGGTCTTCGGCAGCGGTTCGACCTCGAACACGTCGAGGCTGGCTTCCTTCAGTGTGCCGTCGTCCAATGCCCGCACGATGTCGGCGTCCTTCTGCAACCGCCCGCGTCCGGCATTGATCAGCACCGAGCCGCCAAGTCCATTGCGCTTGCGCAATTCCTTCAGCACGCCGTAATTGATGATGCCTTGCGTGTCCGGAGTGAGCGGCAGGAGCACCACCAGAATGTCGGTGGCGTTGAGGAACGGGATCAGGCCCGCTTCGCCGGAATAGGTCGCCACCCCCTTCATCGGCCGGTCGCTGCGCGACCAGCCATTGACCGCGAAGCCGAGCGACAGAAGCACCGAGGCCGCGGCCCGGCCGAGACTGCCGAGACCCATGATGCCGACGGAAATGTCGCCGGCCGGCCTCTGTTGCGGTTCGTGCCAGATCTTCTTCAGCTGCTGCGACCGGTAGAGCAGGCCCTGGCGATGATGGTCGAGCACTCGCCAGACGACGTACTCGGTCATGTACTGCGTCAGGTTCTCGGCGACGACCTTGACGATCGGCACGTCAGGCAGGCCGGGATCGGCGAAGATATGGTCGACGCCGGCGCCGATCGAGAAGATGGCGCGCAGATTGGGCAGCGACGACATCAGATTGGGCTTGTGCTTCCACACCACCGCATAGGTGATCGAGGGATCCTTGGCGCCGTCCGGCTCCAGCACCACCTCGCGCTCGGCCGACAACAGGTCGCGCCAGCGCTGCGGATGAAAGCCGGTGACGGCAAGCAGGATACGGCCTTTTTCCATCGCGGTTCGTTCAGTCCTTCCTTGTGCGGATCACTCGCTGACCACGCCTGTCGGCGCCGTCTCGATCTTGAAGGCGGCCGAGATCAGCGCCCGAGTATAGTCGGTTTGCGGATTTCCAAAAATCTGTTCGGACGTGCCGGCTTCGACGATCCGGCCGTTGCGCATGACGATGACGTCGTTGGCCAGCGCCCGGATGACCTTGAGGTCATGGCTGATGAAGAGATAGGCGAGGTCGTGCTTGGCCTGCAAATTGCGCAGGAGATCGACGACCTGCGCCTGCACGCTCATGTCGAGCGCCGATGTCGGCTCGTCCAGCATGACGAAGCGCGGGTTGAGAACCATGGCGCGCGCGATGGCGACACGCTGGCGCTGGCCACCGGAAAATTCGTGCGGATAGCGGTTGCGGGTCGCCGGGTCGAGGCCGACTTCCTTCAGCACGGCGGCGACCTTGTCGTCGCGCTCGTCGGGTGACAGCTTCGGCTCGTGGATCTTCAGGCCTTCCTCGATGATCTCGGCGATCGACATGCGCGGGCTGAGCGAACCGAACGGATCCTGAAAGACGATCTGCAGTTCGCGCCTGAGCGGCCGCATGGCGTTGAAGGTGAGCTGGTTGATGTCGCGGCCGTTGAACTGGATGGCTCCGGTCGACGAGATCATGCGCGCCAGCGCCAGGCCGAGCGTCGTCTTGCCCGAACCGGATTCCCCGACCACGCCCAGCGTCTGGCCGGCGCGCACCGTGACATCGATGCCGTCGACCGCCTTCACGTGATCGACGACACGCCGGAAGAAGCCCTGCTTGATCGGAAACCAGACCTTGATGTCCTTGCCGGTCATGACAGGCTTGGCGCCTGCATTGGCCACCGGCGGCTTGCCTTTCGGCTCGGCGGCCAGGAGGTGGCGCGTATAGGGGTGCTGCGGGTTGGCGAAGATGTCCTTGGTCGGTCCTGTCTCGACGATCTTGCCCTTGGTCATCACGCAGACCCGGTCGGCGATCTTGCGTACGATGCCGAGGTCATGGGTGATGAACAGCATCGACATGCCCTTGCGGCTTTTGAGGCCCGCGAGCAGTTCGAGGATCTGCGCCTGCACGGTGACATCGAGCGCCGTCGTCGGCTCGTCGGCGATCAACAGTTCCGGCTCGTTGGCGAGCGCCATGGCGATCATGACGCGTTGGCGCTGGCCGCCCGAAAGCTGGTGCGGATAGGCGTCGAGCCGTTTCTGTGGATCGCGGATGCCGACCTCGTTGAGCAGGGCCAGCGTCCGCGCCTTGGCCGGACGATCGCCCATGCCCTGATGCAGCTTCAGGATTTCGACGATCTGGTGCGCGATCGTGTGCAACGGATTGAGCGAGGTCATCGGCTCCTGGAAGATCATGGTGATCTTGTTGCCGCGCACCTGCCGCAATTGCTTCTCGCTCATGGCCAGCAGGTCGGCGCCCTGGAACAGGATCTTGCCCGAGGGATGGCTGGCGCTGGGGTAGGGCAGCAGCTTCAGCACCGACAGCGCCGAGACCGATTTGCCGGAGCCGGATTCGCCGACCAGCGCCACCGTCTCGCCCCTGGCGATGTCGAACGAGATGTGGTCGACGGCGACAGACTGGCCGCCGTCCTGGCTGAAGGCGACGCTGAGGTCCTGGACGCTGAGCAAGGTGGTTTCGCTCATTTGAACGTCTTGCGCGGATCGAAGGCGTCGCGCGTGGCCTCGCCGACAAAAACCAGCAGCGACAGCATCAGCGAGATGACGACGAAGCCGGAAATGCCGAGCCAAGGCGCGTTGAGGTTGCGCTGCGCCTGCTTGAGCAGTTCGCCGAGCGAGGCCGTACCCGGCGGCAGGCCGAAGCCGAGATAGTCGAGCGAGGTCAGCGTCGAGATCGAGCCGCTCAGCAAAAAGGGCAGGAACGTCAATGTCGCCACCATCGCATTGGGCAGCAGATGCCGGAACATGATGGTGCGGTTGCGCACGCCGAGCGCGCGCGCCGCGTTGACATATTCGAAGTTGCGGGCGCGCAGGAACTCCGCCCGCACCACGCCGACCAACGCCACCCAGGAGAACAGCAGCATCAGGCCGAGCAGGATGAAGAAGCCCGGCGGCAGGATGGCGGCGACAATGAGCAGCAGATAAAGCACGGGAATGGCCGACCAGATCTCGATGAAGCGTTGGAACAGCAGATCGGTCCAGCCGCCGAAATAGCCCTGCAAGGCTCCGGCGCCGACGCCGATCAAGGCCGACCCCGCGGTCAGGATCAGGCCGAACAGCACCGAAATGCGGAAGCCGTAGATGACGCGCGCCAGCACGTCGCGCGCCTGGTCGTCGGTGCCGAGCCAGTTCCAGTTGCCGACATTGCAGGCAGGATCGGCCGCTCCTTGCGGATACTGGTTGCAGCGCGTCTTGGCGTCATATTCCCAGGACGGCTTGGCGGGTGCTGCTTCCGGGATGGCGTTGTTGACGGTCTGGTAGGAGTAGCGGATAGGCGGCCAGACCATCCAGCCATGGGCGTTGATCTCGTCCTGGATCACCGGGTCGCGGTAGTCCGTGACGGCATAGAAGCCGCCGAATTTTTCTTCCGGGTAGGCGACCATCACCGGGAAAAGGATTTCGCCCTTGTAGGACGCGATGATCGGCTTGTCGTTGGCGATGAACTCGGCAAACAGCGACAAAACGAACAAGACGAGGAAAATCCACAAAGACCAGAAGCCGCGTTTATTAGCCTTGAAATTCTGCAGACGGCGCTTGTTGAGCGGCGACAGGAACGGCCGTGGGAGCCGCTCCGGCAAGACACCGGCGGTAACGCTTGCCTCCGACATCAGACGTCTCTCCGCTCGAAATCGATACGCGGATCGACCCAGGTGTACATCAGGTCGGACAGGAGCCCGATGAACAGGCCGAGAAGCGAGAAGATGTAGAGATTGGCGAACACCACGGGATAGTCGCGCTCGACAACGGACCTGAAGCCGAGCAGGCCGAGGCCATCGAGCGAAAAGATGTTCTCGATCAGCAGCGAGCCGGTGAAGAAGGCCGAGATGAAGGCGCCCGGGAAGCCGGCGATGACGATCAGCATGGCATTGCGGAACACATGGCCGTAAAGCACCTGCCGTTCCGACAGGCCCTTGGCGCGCGCCGTCACCACATACTGCTTGCGGATCTCCTCCAGGAACGAGTTCTTGGTCAAAAGCGTCGTCGTGGCGAAGGCCGACAGCACCAGCGCCGTCAGCGGCAAGGTCATGTGCCAGAAATAGTCGGCGATCTTGGCCGGCCACGACAACTGGTCCCAATTGTCCGAGACGATGCCGCGCAACGGGAACCAGTCCCAAAACGAGCCGCCGGCGAACAGCACCATCAAAAGGATGCCGAACAGGAAGCCCGGAATGGCATAGCCGACGATGACGACGCCGCTGGTCCAGACGTCGAAGGGGGTGCCGTCCTTCACCGCCTTGCGGATGCCGAGCGGGATCGAGATCAGATAGGACAGGAGCGTGATCCAGAGCCCGATCGAAATCGAAACGGGCATCTTCTCGAGGATAAGGTCGAGCACCGAAATATCGCGGAAATAGCTGTTGCCGAAATCGAACCTGGCGTAATTCCACAGCATCATGCCGAAGCGTTCGAGCGGCGGCTTGTCGAAGCCGAACTGCTTCTCCAGCTTCTTGATGAATTCCGGGTCGAGACCCTGGGCGCCGCGATATTTCGAGCCGACATCGCCGGCGGCGTCGAAATTGGAGCCGCCCGCGTCGCCGCCACCACCGCCGAGGCGGTCGCTGCCGCCCTGGTTGGTCAGCTTGGCGATGACCTGCTCGACCGGGCCGCCTGGGGCGAACTGGATGACGGCGAAGGATATCGCCATGATGCCGAACAGGGTCGGGATCATCAAAAGGATACGGCGCAGTATATAGGCGCCCATCAGATGGTATCCTCCTCAAGGAGAGCCACCGTGTCCGGCGGCACCCCCAAGGCAGTCGCCTCAGTCCAATTGTCGACGCCGGCGCCGCCCCTCATTGTCCTGCCGGACATTTCTCCCCGTATAGTGACGGGGAGAAAGGGACTGGCCGCAGCCTCGGCGCTCTTATCGCGACGTTTGCAGTTGGCGAAATCACCGATGAGAGCGCCCTTCTCCCCGTCACTATACGGGGAGAGGATGCCGGCAGGCAGGTGAGGGGCAGCGCCAACACCCGCAAGAAATTCAGCCTTTGCCAATTTTTGCCGCCTTGCCCTTGTCGAACCACCACAGCGTCTCGACCGGAAAGCCGAAATCGGGCTTTTGCTCGACAAAGCCGAACATGTCCCAATAGGCGACGCGGTGATTCGCCAGATAGTATGTTGGTATCCAGTCTAGCCGCGCGCGCAAGACCCGGTCGAGCGCCCTGAGCGCGGTGACCAGTTCTACGCGGCTTTGTGCCTTGCCGGCCGCCACGATCAGCGCATCGATGGCCTTGCTTTTCGTACCCGGATAATTGCGCTGCCCCGGTATGTCAGCCATCCGGGAATCATAGAGCATTTCCAGCCCGTCATCGGTCGGTGTCGCTCCGATCGACCAATGCAGCATGTCGAGATCGAAGTCGAAATCGCTCTGCCGCTGTTCATATTGCGCTGAATCGACTTGCCGGATCGATGCGTCGATTCCGATCGCCTTCATATTCTCGGACCACGGGGTGTAGATGCGAACGATGCCGTCATCCTCCGCCAGCATTTCAACCCGCAGCCGCTCACCCTTGTCGTTGACGAGGAAACTGCCGGCACGTTTCCAGCCGGCCTGCGCAAGCAATCGCGAAGCCTCGCCCAGCTGCTTGCGGTCATGGCCCGAACCGTCGGAGAGGGGCTGCGTCACCGCTTCACCAAAGACTTCTGGCGGCAACTCGGCCCTGAACAGCTCCAGCAGGGCCAATTCCTCGGGCGAGGGCAGCCCTTCTGCCTTGTAATCCGACCGTTCGAAATTCGACTGAGCACGTTCGTAGGAGCCGTAAAACAGCGCCCGCTTCATCCATTCGAAATCGAAGCATCTGGCGATCGCCCGTCGCACCCGTTCGTCGCGAAATTGCGGACGACGCTGGTTCAGAGCGACGCCCTGCATGTCCGGCGTCTTCTCGCCGGGAAATTCCCGTTTGACGACCTTGCCGTCCTTCAACGCTGGAAAGTCGTATCCGGTCGCCCATACGCGCGCGGTGAATTCCTCGCGAAAATGCGTGTCGCCTTTTTTGAACGCTTCGAAGGCCGCCTGCCGGTCGAGGTAGAAATCGATGCGGATGCGGTCGAAATTGTACAGGCCGCGGTTCACAGGGAGATCGCGGCCCCAATAGTCGGCCACGCGCTCATATTCGACAGTCTGTCCGGCCGCCACGCGTCCAATCTTGTAAGGCCCGGAGCCGAGCGGCGGTGTCATCGTCGAGGCGTCGAATTTATTGGCCGTATAAAAGGCCTTGGACACGATCGGCATTACCACGACCGCCAGGATGTTTTGCGCCGACTGCTCGCCATTGAAGGTCAGCTCGAGCGTGGTCGGATCGACCGCGACCGCTTCCGTCATATGCCGCAGTGCCTTGGAAAGGTTCGGGTGACCTTGGTCCTTGTAAAGCTTCAGCGCGAAGGCGACGTCCTCTGCGGTCAGCGGCGAGCCGTCGTGGAAACGCGCTTGCGGCCGAAGCACGAAGCGGAAGCCGTTGCGGTCTTGCGACAGCGTGACGGACTCGGCAAGCAGGCCGTAGACCGCATCCGGCTCATCGAGGGCGCTTGTCATCAGGGAATCGAAGCAGAGTTCGGCGCGCGGCGGCGCCTCCCCCTTCAACACCAGGAAATTCAGCGTGTTGAAAGTCAGGAAGCTCTGATTGAGGGTTGCGTTGGGCGGCGCGAAATTCATCTGGCCGCCCTTGGGCGCGTCAGGATTGACATAGTCGAAATGCGGGAAATCAGGCTTGTATTTGAGGTCGCCGTAGGCGGACAGACCGTGCAGCTTGGTCCCGGTCGCGATGCTTGCGAAAGCCTTGCCCGGCAGCAAGGCGGCGGCAGCGGCGGCTGCGCCAAGAGCGAGAAAATCGCGGCGGGGCAGCACCGTCATCGATTGCCGCCCCATCAATTACCGCCCTTGTATTTGGCCGCCAGCGCTTTTTCCTTGTCGAGATCGACCCACCAGGAATCGATGTCGACGCCCACATAGGCAGGCTGCTTGTCGGGGAACTTGAACTTGTTCCAATAGGCCAGCCAGACCGCGGAACGGTAATATTGCGGCACCACGTAGAAGTTCCACAGCAGGACGCGGTCGAGCGCATGGGTGGCGGCGACCAGATCATCGCGGTCGGTGGCAAAGATGATGCGATCGACCAGCGCGTCGACGATTGGATTCTTGATGCCCATCAGGTTGCGCGAACCAGGCGCATCGGCGGCTTTCGAGCTCCAGAAATCGCGCTGCTCGTTGCCGGGCGAATCCGACTGGCCGAACAGACCCGTCACGACATCGAAATCGAAGTTGTTGACGCGGTTGATGTACTGCGTCTGATCGATGATGCGCAGAGTAGCGTCGACGCCGATCTTGCGCAGGTTGGCAATGTAGGGGCTGGCGATCACCTGGTCTGTGTCGTTCCACCCGAGGATCTCGAACTTGAACGGTGCGCCTGTCTTGGCGTTGACCATCTTGCCGCCCTTGATGACCCATCCGGCCTTTGCGAACAGATCGACGGCCTGCTTCAGGTACCTTCGCTCCGCTTGCGGAGAGTCGTAGACAGGCAGCTTGAATTCCTGTGTGAAGAGTTCCGGCGGCAGCTTGTCGCGATATTTTTCCAGGATCTCCAGTTCCTTGCCTTGCGGCAGCCCGCTGGATGCCAGTTCGGTGCCCTGGAAATAGCTCGATGTGCGGGTATTGAAACCGAAGAACAGCGTACGATTCATGCTTTCGAAATCGAACGGCATAGTCAGTGCCTCACGCACCAGCCGGTCCTGAAACTGCGGCCGCCGCTGGTTGAGAACGAAGCCCTGCATCGGCTGTGGCGACCGGGTCTGGAAGTCCTTCTTGATGACATCACCGGCTTGGACAGCCGGAAAATTGTAGGCCGTCGCCCATTTGCGCGAGCTGTTTTCGCGGTGGATGTCTTCCAGCCCGCCCTTGGT
Organism: Mesorhizobium sp. B3-2-1; assembly: GCF_006439515.1. Taxonomy (NCBI): domain Bacteria; kingdom Pseudomonadati; phylum Pseudomonadota; class Alphaproteobacteria; order Hyphomicrobiales; family Phyllobacteriaceae; genus Mesorhizobium; species Mesorhizobium sp. B3-2-1. The sequence continues at coordinate 155,978 of NZ_VFTI01000010.1, forward strand.
GAAGGCCAGCCAGGCGGCATTGTCGTCGAGGATGTAGGTGTAGCGGCGCGTATCGAAATTCTCGCGGCCGACCTTCACCGGCAGTTTGGCGGCCCAATAGTCCGGCACGCGCTGCCAGATGATTTCGGAGCCAGGCTTGAAGCTGGCGATCTTGTAGGCCGCCGAGCCGAGTGGAATTTCCAGCGTCGACTTGGTGACGTCGCGCTTCTTGCCGTTGGCATCGGTACCCTCCCACCAGTGCTTCGGCAGCACGGCAAGGTCGCCCATGATCTTGGGCAGTTCGCGGTTGCCCTTCTGGTTGAAGTGAAATTCGACCTCGCGGTCGGAAACCGCCACCGCATCGGTGACATTCTCGAAATAGCGGTTGTATTGCGGGCTGTTCGTCTTCAGCACCTGGAATGACCAGATCACGTCGTCGACGGTGATCGGCTGGCCGTCATGCCATTTCGCGCGCGGGTCGAGCCGGTAGGTCGCCGAGGAATAGTCGGCCGGGTATTTGAGAGCATCGGCAATCAGCGGATGGTAGGTGCTGCCCTCGTCCGTCGCCTGCTCCATCAGCGTGTCATAAAGTAACCCGCCGCCGAACCCGAACAGGCCTGCTGCCGGCGTTCCCTGTACGATGTAGGGGTTGAAACTATCGAAGGTGCCGAGCACCACTGAATTCAGTGTGCCGCCCTTGGGCGCGTTCGGATTGACGTAGTCGTAGTGCTGGAAATTGTCGCCGTATTTGGAGTCGCCGATCAGCGATGAGGTGGTCCGCCACTCGTCGGCTCGGGTCGCCTGCAACCCTACCGCCAGCAGGGCCGCCGTCAGCAACGACCTTAGAACCGTTCGGCCAACCGTCATGCACCATCCTCTTCGCCATGCCTGCGGATCATCCAGACGCAATCTAGATGATTTGGCGCTCGTGAAAACCGCCATGCGCGGCTTTGTCGCCGCATCGGAGCTTTTCCTAACGAAAAAGCCGGGCAGAACCCGGCTTTTTCAAGATGATCACCGCATTTCCGGTTATTTTGCCGGTGCGGCCGGCGCAGGCGCGGCGGGAGCCGCGGGTTTGGCCGGTGCGGCGCCGTCAGCCGGTTTCGCCGGAGCGGCCCCATCGGCCGGCTTGGCGGGCGCGGAGGCGTCCGCGGCGGCACCCGGTGCCGGCAGCGGCTTGGGGTTGTCCGACAGCGTGCGCAGATAAGCGATGACGTTGGCGCGATCTTCTTCCTTGGGCAGGCCGGCAAAGCCCATCGCCGTGCCCTTCACGAATTTCTTCGGCGAGGTGATGAAGTGGTTGATGTTGTCATAGGTCCACTTCTCGGTGCCGCCCTTGGAGAATTCCTTCATGCCGGCCGAATAGGCGAAGCCTTCATGCTCGGCGACCGGGCGGTCGACGAGGTCCCAGAGATCCGGACCGACCTTGTTGGGGCCGCCCTTTTCGCCGGAATGGCAGGCCTGGCACTTCTTGAAGATGGCAGCGCCCTTTTCGGCGCTGGCGCTGGCCAGGAGGTCGGCGATCGGCTTTTCGGCTGCTGCCGGAGCGGCGGGGCCACCTTCGGCGGGCTCCGCGGCCTCGATGGCGAAGCCGGGCTTTTCCGGGGCCGGCGAGGCAAACAGCGCGTCCGATACCAGCCCGACCGAGAAAACGACGAAAACGGTTCCGAGCAATCCGGCGAGCAGTTTGTTGACTTCGTTGGAATCCATTCGCCCCTTGCTCCCTTTTCCGGCGGACTGATCCGTCCACTCCGTCCGTCGGTATCGAGACCTGCCCTCCAGAGCCGGTCAAATCGGGCGGAAACTAGGTCTTTTGCTCGGGCGTTGCAACACCTATAAGGGCGCTGCCAGTGAGACCTTTTGCCACTTTTCCCCTCCTCGTTTCGGACGCCTTGCCAGACCGATGTCCACCTTGATCCTGATACCGGCCCGCATGGCCTCGACACGGCTGCCGGGCAAGCCGCTGGCCGATATATCAGGCGCGCCGATGATCGTGCATGTCGCCCGCCGTGCGGCCGAAGCCGGCCTTGGTCGGGTGGCGGTGGCGACCGACACGCAAAGCGTGGCCGAGGCGGTGCGCGCGCATGGTTTCGAGGCGGTGATGACGCGCATGGACCATGAGTCGGGTTCCGACCGCATCTTTGAAGCTCTGATGGAACTTGACCCCGGGCAAAAGGTCGAAACCATCGTCAATGTGCAGGGCGACCTGCCGACCATCGACCCAGCGATCATCGCGGCCTCGCTGAGGCCGTTCGAGGACGCCTCGGTGGATATCGCCACGCTCGGCGTCGAGATCGTCCGCGAGGAGGAAAAGACCAATCCCAACGTCGTCAAGATCGTCGGGTCGCCGCTCTCCGGCACGCGGTTGCGGGCGCTTTACTTCACCCGCGCCACGGCACCTTGGGGCGACGGGCCGCTTTATCACCATGTCGGCCTCTACGCCTATCGCCGCGCCGCGCTCGAGCGTTTCGTCGCGCTGAAGCCGTCGCCGCTCGAGCGCCGCGAGCGGCTGGAGCAACTGCGGGCGCTGGAAGCCGGCATGCGCATCGACGCCGAGATCGTCCAGTCGCTGCCGCTTGGCGTCGACACGCCGCATGACCTGGAACGTGCCAGGGAAATCCTTTCAAACTGAGATATCAGCATGCCTGAAAAGACCAACAGAATATCCTTCCAGGGCGAGCCGGGCGCCAATTCCGACACAGCCTGCCGCAACGTCTATCCCTCGATGGAGCCGTTGCCGTGCCCGACCTTCGAGGATGCGTTCAATGCCGTCGAGACCGGCAAGGCCGATCTCGCCATGATCCCGATCGAAAACACCATCGCCGGACGCGTCGCCGACATCCACCATCTCCTGCCGGAATCGAGGATGCACATCGTCGGCGAATATTTCCTGCCGATCCATTTCCAGCTGATGGTGCTGCCGGGCGTCAAGCGCGACGAGATCAAGACCGTGCACACCCACATCCACGCGCTCGGCCAGTGCCGCAAATACATCCGCAAGAATGGGTGGAAAGGGGTAGTCGCCGGGGACACGGCGGGCGCCGCCAAAATGGTCTCCGAAGTCAGGGACCGCAGCATGGCCGCGCTGGCCCCGGCGCTGGCCGCGACGCTCTACGGGCTCGACATCATCGAGGAGAACGTCGAGGACACCGACAGCAACGTCACCCGCTTCGTCGTCCTGACCAAGAGCAAGCAATGGGCCGAGCGCCCGTCACCCGACGTCAAGATGATGACGACCTTCATCTTCCGCGTCCGCAACGTGCCGGCCGCGCTCTACAAGGCCATGGGCGGCTTCGCCACCAACGGCATCAACATGACCAAGCTGGAGAGCTACCAGCTCGGCGCCTTCACGGCGACGCTGTTCTACGCCGACATCGAGGGCCATCCCGACGATCCGCTGGTCAAGCTGGCGTTGGACGAACTGCGCTTCTTCTCGCGCGAGGTGAGGATACTTGGCGTCTATCCGGCCAGCGAGTCACGCGAGCAGTGGAAGGTGGCGGATTGAGCTACCAGCCCAGCGGCACGTAGTCGATCTCCATGAACGTCTCGACCTCCGGCACCCAGCGGTCGCGCACGAAGGCGACATGGTCGGGATGGTCGTTGTACCTGGTGTAGGCGGCCTGGTCGGCGAACTCCATCGAGAAGCCGAACTGATAATCGTTCTTTGGGCTGATCTGCCGCAATTGCTCGAAATGCGTGACGCCCCGGATCGCCGAGAGGATTTTCCTGGCGTCGACGAGGAATCGCTTTTCCTCCAGCGAGTGCGGCGGGTGCTTCAGCGTGAAGACGACGGTGTGACGGATCATTTGTCTCTCCTGCAATGACTTCGATATTCGCTATTCGCTGTCGACCCAGGCGCGGATGAGGTGGTGCGCGATGGCGCCTTTCGGCGGCGTGACCAGGGCGTCGGGGTGTGTACGGTCCAGCATCAGGCGCACCTCGTCGCGCAAAAACCAGCGGCAGTCCTCCAATTCGTCGAGATCGGCCTGGATGTCTTCGTTGAGCGGCTCGCCGAAGCAGCCGATCATCAGCGAGTAGGGAAACGGCCACGGCTGGCTCGCATGGTAGACGACGCGGCCGAGCCGGATCCCGGCCTCCTCCAGCGTTTCGCGGCGCACCGCCGCCTCGATCGTCTCGCCGGGCTCGATGAAGCCGGCAAGCGCCGAATACATGCCCGGCCCAAAATGCCGGCCGCGCCCGAGCAGGCATTTCTCCCGCGTCGCCGTCAGCATGATCGCCACCGGGTCCGTGCGCGGAAAATGCTCGGTGCCGCAATTCGGGCAATGGCGCTTGTAACCACCCGCGCGCATCTGCGATTCGGTGCCGCATTTGCTGCAGAAGCGGTGACTGGCGTGCCAGGCGAGCAGGGCGGCGCCTTGCGCCATCGCGCCGGCGGCGGCCTCGTCGATCAGCCCTTGCATGTAGACCGAGCGGTAATCGATCGCCTTGACGGTTTCGGGCAACTGTTCGGGATCGATGCCGGCCAGCACGGCCAGCACCGGCCCCTGTTCGGAAAAGCCGAGCAGGACGCCCTGGGTGAAGGAAGGGCTGAAGGGCTGGCTCTCGGCGACGCGGTACCAAGGGTCGAAACCGCCATCGGCGAGTTTCAGGTGGAGCCGGCCGCCATTCATCAAAAGCAGCCGTGTCGTCGGATCGGCCAGCGCCTTGTCGACCGAATCGTCGGCGCGGTTCTCGGATTGCCGGTCGATCGTGTTGCCGGCAAAGCCGACGAACTGGCTCGGCTCGCGCAGAGGCGCGTCAAACAGGCGGAAGCTCATATGGACTCTGGTGCTTTGGGATGGACATGCTTGGGATGGACACGGGGAAGGCTTATAGCGCCGCCCTTATCGTTTCGGCAAACCGGCGCAGGTCGGAACGCTCATACGGCTCGCGCAGGCCATGCCCCCACACCGGGCCGGGCCAGCCGGGATCGCCCTCGGACCGTGCGATGATATGGACATGCAGTTGGCGCACGATGTTGCCGAGCGCGCCGGTGTTGATCTTGGTGCAGCCGCTCACCTTCTTCAGCGCCTGCGCCACCATATTGGTCTCGAAGGTCAGCATCGCCTGGTCGAGCGGCGTCATGTCGTGGATCTCCTCCGCGCCCGGGCGCTGCGGCACCAGGAGCAGCCATGGCCAGCGGCGGTCGTTCATCACCCGCAATTCGCACAGCCCAAGCCACATCAACTGCTCGCTGTCCGCCTCCAGCCGGGCATCCAGCGTGAATCCGGCCTTCAGGCCCGGCAGCATCGGCGTTTCCCTTGCTTTTCTTGGTTTCCTCAAACCTTGAACGCTAGAGCGGCTGCATCGGGGCTGCAAGCGAATCCCGTGCTTCGCGGTGCCGATTTGCCTGCGCACTTGCATTTCGTCGCGCAATTGCCGATATGGACAGCGGGAGGTTGGTGGTGGACGATCCACTCGCCAACCGGGTCAGGTCCGGAAGGAAGCAGCCCTAACGAGCCCGGAACGGGTCATTGTTCCAGCCTCCCACCTCATCGGCCCTCCTCGCGACATTGACGACGCATTGCAGCGCGGGCGAGACTATGCGCAGGAATCGGCGCCTTCGGGCGCGGCCTTTTGGAGCTTAACGGGCGAATGAGTGAAGCCGGAAATTCGGGGTCCGATAGTCTGGCGACCGGCAAGGCCGCGGCCTACCGCGTGCTGGCGCGCAAATACCGTCCGTCGAATTTCTCCGAGTTGGTCGGCCAGGAGCCGATGGTGCGCACCCTCACCAACGCCTTTGCCACTGGCCGCATTGCCCAGGCATGGATGCTGACCGGCGTGCGCGGCGTCGGCAAGACCACGACGGCACGTATCCTGGCGCGAGCCCTGAATTATAAGACCGCCACCGTCGACCAGCCCTCGGTCGATCTCGCCATGCTCGGCGAGCATTGCCAGGCGATCATGGAAGGCCGCCATGTCGACGTCATCGAGATGGACGCCGCCTCGCACACCGGCATCGACGACATCAGGGACATCATCGAACGCGTGCGCTACGCACCCGTCTCGGCCCGCTACAAGGTCTACATCATCGACGAAGTGCACATGCTGTCCACACAGGCCTTCAACGGCCTGCTGAAGACGCTGGAAGAACCGCCGCCGCACGTCAAATTCATCTTCGCCACCACCGAGATCCGCAAGGTTCCGATCACGGTCCTGTCGCGCTGCCAGCGTTTCGACCTGAGGCGCATCGACGCTGGCGCGCTGGTCGCGCATCTCTCCTCGATCGCCGGCAAGGAAGGCATTTCGGTCGACGACGACGCGCTGGCCATGATCGCGCGCGCGGCGGAAGGTTCCGCCCGCGATTCGCTCTCCATTCTCGACCAGGCGATCGCTCATGGCGCCGGCTCGGTCAGCGCCGAGGCCGTGCGCGCCATGCTGGGCCTGGCGGACCGCGCCCGCATCGTCGACCTGTTCGAACATGTGATGAAGGGCGATGTGGCGGCCGCACTCGGCGAATTCCGCGCGCAATACGACACCGGCGCCGATCCGGCCGCCGTGCTCACCGATCTGGCCGAGTTCAACCATCTCGTCACGCGGCTGCGTTTCGTGCCGAGCGCCATGGACGATGCCTCGCTGTCGCAGGACGAGCGCCAGCGCGGCGCCGATTTCGCCAGGGCGCTGTCGGTGCGCGTGCTGTCGCGAACCTGGCAGATGCTGCTCAAGGGCATTCCCGAGGTGCAGTCGTCCAACCGGCCGGTCAGTGCCGCCGAAATGGTGCTGATCCGGCTGGCGCACGCCGCCGACCTGCCGACATTGGACGAGGCGTTGAGATCGCTGGAGAGCGGCGCCTCGGCAACTGGCGCCGCGCCGCGCCCGAACGGCGCGCCCGTGAACCCCGGCAATGGCGGTGCTGGCGGCAATGGCGCCAGCGCCGTGGCGCAGGCGCGCATGCCTGGCGGGTCGGGCGGCGCGCAGACCATGCGGCTGGTCGAGGCCACGCCTGCTCCGGCCGCCTTCGTCGCGCCCCCGCAACCGGCGCAGGAGACGCAAGCCGTACCGCTGAAATCGCTGGCCGACATAGTTGCCCTCGCCGACGCGCAGCGCGACATCGCCTTCAAGGTGCTGGTCAAGCGCTGCATCCGTCTCGTGCGCATCGAACCTGGCCGCATCGACGTCAGCCTGACCGATGATGCGCCCAAGATGCTGCTCAACGAGCTGACGATGAAACTGCGCGCCTGGACAGGCCGCAGCTGGCTGGTGTCGCTGTCGAAGGAGGAGGGCGGCCAGACCCTGGCCGAAATGGAATCGACGAAGCGTGAAAACGCCTTCCTCGATGCCAGGAACGACCCGACCGTGGCCGCCATCCTGGCCCGCTTTCCCGGCGCCAAGATCATCGACGTGCGCATTCCCGACACGCCGGACGCCGAAACGAGCGAGGCCGACATGCCGGTCGAGCCGCCGGCCGATGACGACGAACCCTGATATCCAGCACTAATCCGCAAAGGATCGGACCATGAAAGATCTTCTCGGCCTGATGGGCAAGGCGAAGGAAATGCAGGCCAAGTTCCAGGCCATGCAGGATGAGATCGCCACTGTCGAAGCCGTCGGCCAGGCCGGCGGCGGCTTGGTCAGCATTACGTTGAGCGGAAAGTTCGACATCAAGTCGCTGAAGATCGACCCGTCTTTGTTTAGGGAAGACGAGGTCGAAATCCTCGAGGATTTGATTCTTGCCGCGCACAATGACGCCAAGGCCAAGGTCGAGCAGATCATGCAGGAAAAGACCAAGGCGCTGACCGCCGGCCTGCCCATCCCGCCAGGAATGAAACTGCCTTTCTAATGCATGTCGCCCAAAAGTGCGCAGCGGTTTTGGGGCAACGATATGCATAAAGCTGAGACCGGCGCGGCCATGATCGGCGAGCCGTCCGAAAGGCTGATCGAGCAGCGTATCCGCAACAGGATCTACGAGATTCTGGAAATCCTCGCCGATTGCGATGCGGGCGTCGATCTCGTCGGCATCAAGGGCTACTTCAATCTCTTCGAGGATTTCGTGCACCGCCCTTCGATCGAGGCCGGCACGTCGGCGCTTTCGAAGGACGAACGCGCCATCGTGCTGGAAATCGCCGAATTCCTGGAGGCGGCGTCCGAAACAAATCCTGATTTCACCAAGGCCGAGTTCATCGACAGCGACTGGCCGGGCAAGATCGCGCCGACGGCCAGGGAGGCGCGGGCGCTGTTTCTCGGGCGGGGCCTGTTTTCAGAGACGGTCGAAGAGGTCGAACCCGGTCGACCGGCAGCAATCGCCGCCGGGCGATAGGCTGTTTTTGAGAAAGCGTGGCGCGGCTTTCCCGGGAAAAGCGCATGGCGCTTCCCCAAGGGAATTGCGGCGAAACGAAGAAAAGGTGGTCATCGTCTATGTGAAACGACGGCTCGATCCATCTGGAAAGCCTCGATTTGTGTCAATTCGGCAACAGTCTGCCGTTAATAACGTTTTGGCCATCATTTTGCCCGAAAGTGTCTCATTCTTGCCGCAGCCTGGGGGCGGGCATTGAAGTGAGAGGGTTACCTGTTGATCGCCATGCGATGGAAGACGCCGCTGTTGCTCGGCGTCGTCACGTCTCCCCTTTTCTTGGCCGCTTGCAGCCAGACCACCTCGCACGGCATGTCGGTTGCCAGCCTGACCGACGCCATCACGCCGAGTTTCCTGAGTTCGCGCGCCTACAGCCACACGCCGAAGGACAGGGAATGCCTGGAACGGGCAATGTTCTTCGAATCCAACCGGTCGAGCCGCGACGGTATGATCGCCGTCGGCACGGTGGTGATGAACCGGCTGCGCTCGGGCAATCATGGCAGCACCATCTGCCAGGTGGTGGGTGAACCCGGGCAGTTCGCGCCGGGCGTCATGACCAGGCCGATGAATTCGCGCGCAATGCCCGATGTCGAGGAGGCCGCCGACGCCGTGCTCAAGGGCGAGCGCAAGGCCAAGCTCAAGAACACGATGTATTTCCACACCGCCGGCCTGCGCTTCCCTTACAAGAACATGCACTACACCATGGTTGCGGGCGGCAATGCCTTCTACGAAAAGCGCGGCCGCAACTGGCAACCGCTGCCGGATGAGCCGATGGTCGCATCGGCCGAGCCGCCGACCGCGTTGCCGGGAGTACCCGCGACGCGTGTCGCATCCGTCGAGATGGCGCGCCCGGCCAAGGCAACCGCTCGCACCGCTCCGGCAGAGCAGGTCTACATGACCGCAGCGGCGGAGCCGTCACGCCCCAGCAAGACGGCAACCGCTCGCACCGCTCCGGCACAGCAGGTCTACATGACCGCCGCCGCGGAACCGGCGACCAAGCCGTCGCCCGCCCGCATCGCCCCCGCGCAGCAGACCTATCTGACGGCATCCGCAGCACCGACGGCAAAGTCCGCGCGGATCCAGGCCAAGCCGATCGAAGTTGCCATGCAGGAGCCGATGGAAGAGCCGGATGCCGCCCGTTTTGGCGGAACCCTGAACAGCGGAACCTCGAACAAAAGGGTCATCTCCTCGGTTGAGGACGCTCCGCAGGAAGCGTCGATGGGCTTCCAGTCGACGCCTGAGAACACCGATGCCATCGGCGCGATGATCGTCAGCCAGGGCCGCCCGCTCGAAGCCAACTGATCCCTTCCACATGGCAGCATGGCGGGCCATGCGTCGATGGGGATGTTTCAAAGCGCTCTGAAAAATCCTAGATCAGGGCGATGTCCAAGCGAATCGCCGGTCCCGAGATCGAACGCCTGATCCAGCTCCTGGCCAAGGTGCCGGGGCTTGGCCCCCGATCGGCCAGGCGCGCGGCGCTGCACCTGATCAAGAAGAAGGAACAATTGCTGTCGCCGCTCGCCGCCGCCATGGGCGAGGCGGCCGACAAGGTGCGCATCTGCTCGACATGCGGCAATGTCGATACGTCGGACCCCTGCATGATCTGCACGGACGCCCGTCGTGATGCCGCCACCCTGATCATCGTCGAGGACGTCTCGGATCTGTGGGCCCTGGAGCGGGCAGCGGCGATGAATGTGCGTTACCACGTGCTCGGCGGCACGCTGTCGCCGCTCGACGGCATCGGCCCCGATCAGCTCAACATCCGTTCGCTGATCGACCGCATCGCCGGGGGCGAGGTCAAGGAGGTCATCCTCGCCGTCAACGCGACGGTCGAGGGCCAGACCACCGCGCACTACCTCACCGATCAGCTCTCCGGCTTCGAGGTCAAGATAACCCGGCTGGCGCACGGTGTGCCGGTCGGCGGCGAACTCGACTATCTCGACGAAGGCACGCTAGCCGCGGCGCTGCGCTCGCGGACGGCGTTTTGACAAGTCGGCGGGGCGGATGCTGACGATGATTGCGTCTCCTTCGAAGTTGGTGCTGCACGCCCCACTCTGTCCTGCCGGACATCTCCCCCTCAAGGGGGGAGATCGCCAGATTTGTCTGCGGTCGCTGATTTTCAACGCTGCAAGATTGGCGGCAAGGTCGAAGCTGCCAATCTCCCCCCTTGAGGGGGAGATGTCCGGCAGGACAGAGGGGGGCGCCACAAAACGCGGCATTCGCAAATTCGGCTTTATTTTCTTTATGGCCGCGCTCCTCGCCATCTTTCTCACCATCCCCGCCTCCGCCGCCAGCATCGACGATCAGTTCCGCGCCTGGCTCCAAACCGACCTCTGGCCCGACGCCAAGGCGAAAGGCATTTCCAAAAAAACGTTCGATGCCGCGTTCAACGGCATCAAGCCCAATCTCAATCTCCCCGATCTTGTCATGCCGGGCGAGAAGCCTAAGACGCCGCAGAAGCAGCACCAGGCCGAGTTCGGTTCGCCCGGCGCCTATTTTGCCGAGAAGACGGTTCGCGCGGTGACATCGGGCGGACGCGCCCGCGAAGCCGCCAATGCCCGCACGCTTGCCGCGATCGAAAAGCGCTATGGCGTGCCGGGCGAAATCCTTCTGGCGATCTGGGGCCGCGAGACCGGCTTCGGCGCGGCGAAGATGCCCTACGATGCCTTCGAGGTGCTGGGCACCAAGGCGTTCATGTCGACGAAAAAGGATTTCTTCCGCACCGAACTGCTGGCGGCGCTCGAAATCGTCGAGCGCGGGCTGGCCCCGGTCGGCGCGATGAAATCGTCCTGGGCCGGTGCGCTCGGCCAGCCGCAATTCATGCCGACCTCCTTCCTCAAGCATGCGGTCGATTTCGACGGCGACGGCCGCGTCGACATCTGGAATTCGACTCCCGACGTGCTGGCTTCGATCGCCAATTATCTTGTCCACTACGGCTGGGTGAGGGGACGCGGCTGGGGTTTCGAGGTGACCGTACCTCAGAGCGTGTCCTGTTCGCTGGAAGGTCCGGACCAGGGCAAGAAGATTTCGCAATGGGCCGCCATGGGCATCGAGCGCGTCGGCGGCAAGGCCTTCCCGGCCGCCGAGATGAAGGCGGAAGGCTTCCTGCTGATGCCGGCCGGGCGCAGCGGCCCGGCCTTCATCGCGACCCCCAATTTCTACGTGCTGAAGGAATACAACACCAGCGACCTCTATGCGCTGTTCATCGGCCATGGCGCCGACCGCATCGCCCATGGCGATCAGAATTTTTCCGGTAGCTGGGGTCCGGTCGGCGACCTCCACCGCTCCGACATCGCCGCCTTGCAGCGGACCCTGGAAGCCAAGGGCTACGACGTTGGCAGCGCCGATGGCCTGCCCGGCTTCAAGACTCGCCGCTCGATTGGCAGATGGCAGGAAAAGAATGGTCGGGCCGCAACCTGTTTTCCCGATGCCGGCCTCGTCGCCGCGCTGAAATAGCTTCGAAATTTTAGCAGATTTTTCACGATCCGCGGCGTCATTTGGCCGGCGCATGCGTCGACACGCCGCCGTGCATTCTGCTCCACTGAGGCCGTCTCGCAAATCCTCGTTGCCGGGTCGGGCGTCGCCGGATAAGGTATTGACCAACTGGACAAAAACCACGACGTTGGTGGCTCAGAGGCTCTCGTCGAGTCTTGAAAGAACACCGCAACCTGAGCCGGGAACTCAGGTCAACAAACAACAAAACAGGGAACAATCATCATGATGATGGAAAAGCTTGCTCTACGATCCCGCATCCTGCTTGCGGGCGCCGCCATGTCGGCGCTGCTTCTGGCCGGAGCGCCGGCCGGCGCGGTCACCCCCGCCGACACGCTTGTCGAAGGTTTTGCCATCGATGACATCATCTCGATGGATCCAGGCGAGGCGTTCGAGCTGTCGACCGCCGAAGTCACCGGCAACACCTATGACCTTCTTGTCCGCCTGGACCTCAGCGACACCTCCAAGGTCAAGCCCGATCTCGCCGAAAGCTGGACCGTCTCCGACGATGGTCTGACCTATACGTTCAAGCTCAAGCCGGGCCTGAAATTCGCCTCCGGCAACCCGATCACCGCAGCCGACGTCGCCTACTCGTTCGAGCGCGCCGTCAAGCTGGACAAGAGTCCCGCCTTCATCATCGACCAGTTCGGCATCAGCGGCGACAACGTCACCGAAAAGGCCAAGGCCGTCGACGACACCACCTTCCAGTTCACCGTCGACAAGGCCTACGCGCCAAGTTTCGTCCTGAACTGCCTGTCGGCGACGGTCGCCTCGGTCGTCGATAGCAAGCTGGTCAAGGAGCACGTCGTCAAGGCAGCGCCCACTGCCGACTACAAATGGGACAACGACTTCGGCAACGCCTGGCTGAAAACAGGCTATGCTGGTTCCGGCGCCTACAAGCTGCGCGAGTGGCGTGCCAACGAAGCCGTCGTCATGGAGCGCAACGACAATTATCACGGCGAAAAGGCCAAGCTCGCCCGCGTCATCTACCGCAACATGAAGGAAAGCTCGGCGCAGCGCCTGGCACTCGAAGCCGGCGACATCGACGTTGCCCGCAATCTCGAGCCGAACGATCTCGGCGCCATCGCCAAGAACGCCGACCTGACCACCACCAGCGCGCCGAAGGGCACAGTTTTTTACATCAGCCTCAACCAGAAGAACCCGAACCTTGCCAAGCCCGAGGTTCGCCAGGCCTTCAAATACCTTGTCGATTATGATGCGCTGAGCTCGACCATCCTCAAGGGCATCGGCGAAATCCACCAGACCTTCCTGCCCAAGGGCGTTCTCGGCGAACTGGACGAAAACCCGTTCAAGCTCGATGTCGCCAAGGCCAAGGAGTTGCTGGCCAAGGCCGGCCTGCCGGACGGCTTCAGCGTCACCATGGACGTGCGCACCGGCCAGCCATACACCGGCATGGCGGAATCGATCCAGCAGACGCTGGGGCAGGCCGGGATCAAGCTGGAGATCATCCCCGGCGACGGCAAACAGACGCTGACCAAATACCGCGCCCGCAACCATGACATTTATATCGGCCAGTGGGGCCAGGATTATTTCGATCCGAATTCGAACGCGCAGACCTTTGCCTCGAACCCGGACAATTCGGATGCCGGCAAGTCCCACACGCTCGCCTGGCGCAACAGCTGGGACATTCCGGACCTGACCAAGGAAACCGAAGCAGCACTGCTGGAGAAGGATTCGGGCAAGCGCGCCGACATGTACAAGGATCTCGAAAAGAAAGTCCTCGACACCAGCCCCTTCGTCATCATCCACCAGCAGCTGGAAGTCGCCGGTCTGCGCAAGAACCTCAAGGGCTTCGTGCTCGGTCCGAGCTTCGACACCAACTTCGTCGGGCCGGTTTCCAAGGAATAGCGTTCGCGGACACGCCGCATGAGCGCGATTGAAAACGAAAGCGGGCGCGGCAGCGCCCGCGCCGCCGCCCTTGCATCATCGCTCGGTCGCTTCCTGGTCATCGCGGTGACGACCTATCTTGGTCTTCTCGCGGTCACCTTCTTCATTGGCCGCGTCATCCCGATCGACCCGGTGCTGGCCGTTCTGGGCGACCGGGCACCCGCCAATGTCGTGGAGCGCACGCGCCGCGAGATGGGCCTCGACCTGCCGTTGATCGAGCAGTTCTATATCTATGTGAAACACGCGCTGAGCGGCGATTTCGGTATCTCGGTGCTGACCACCAATCCTGTCATGACCGACATCCGCCGCGCGCTTCCGGCAACGACGGAACTGGCGACACTGGGGACACTGATCGGCGCGTTGTTTGGCATTCCGCTCGGGGTGCTGGCCGCGGTCAAACGCGGCAGCCTCGTCGACCAGATCGTGCGCGTCATAGGCCTGATCGGTTATTCCGTGCCGATCTTCTGGCTCGGCCTGCTTGGGCTCGTCCTATTCTATGCCAAGCTGCAATGGGTGGCCTTCCCTGCACGGCTTGACGTCGTCTACGAATACACTTTCACGCCGATCACCGGTTTCTACCTGCTCGATTCCGCGATGCAGGGACAGTGGGACGTCTTCTACGACGCCTTCCGGCACATCATCCTGCCGGCCTCGTTGCTCGGCTATTTCTCGCTCGCCTATATCAGCCGCATGACGCGCTCGTTCATGCTCAATGAGCTCGCCCAGGAATATGTCGTCGCGGCGCGCGCCAAGGGCCTGTCGGAAACGCGTATCATCTGGGGTCACGCGCTGCGCAATGCCGCCGTGCCGATGGTGACGGTGATCGCACTATCCTATGCCGGGCTGCTCGAAGGCTCGGTGCTGACCGAGACCGTCTTCTCCTGGCCGGGCATCGGCCTCTACATCACCAACTCGCTGCAGAACGCCGACATGAACGCGGTGCTCGGCGGTACCATTGTCATCGGCTCGGTGTTCATCGGCATCAACCTCCTGTCCGACCTGCTCTACCGTGTCCTCGACCCGAGGACCAAGACAGGATGAGCAGAGGTATCGCGCTTTCGGGCTTGGCTGCGGCTAATCACCCCCACTCCGGCCCTTCGGGCCACCTCTCCCCCTGCCCGGGGGAGAGGAAAAGGCCGCCGCACGCTTGGCGCCTTTCCTCTCCCCCGTCGAACGGGGGGGAGGTGGTCTGCGAAGCAGACCGGAGTGGGGGTCGACGGCTTCAAGAGGCATCGTCATGACCGTCTCCGACGCCCGCCCCTTCTCCCGTCGCGAATGGTTGCTGTCGGAGCGGCCGGCATCGCGCATGCAGGCAAGACTCGGCCGCACCTATGTCGCATGGCGGCGCTTTTCCGCCAATCGTCTGGCCTTTGTCGGCCTGCTGATCATCATCGCCCTGCTGCTCGTCGCCGCCCTTGCCGGTGTGCTGGCGCCGTATTCGCCGACCTTCGGTGACCTGAAGAACGCGCGGCTGCTGGCGCCGAGCGGGCAGCACTGGTTCGGCACCGACGACCTCGGCCGCGACATCTATTCGCGCATCCTCTACGGCTCCCGCTGGACGCTCTATGTCGTCGTCCTGGTCGCCATCATCGCCGCCCCCATCGGCCTTCTGGTCGGCACCGTCGCCGGCTATGCCGGCGGTTGGACCGATGCCGTGCTGATGCGCATCACCGACATCTTCCTTGCCTTCCCCAAGCTGGTGCTGGCGCTGGCCTTCGTCGCCGCCCTTGGTCCCGGCATCGAGAACGCCGTGCTGGCGATCGCCATCACCTCCTGGCCGCCTTATGCGCGTATCGCTCGGGCCGAGACGCTCACCGTGCGCAACTCGGACTACATCAAGGCAGTGCAATTGATGGGCGCCTCGCCTTTCCGCATCGTGCTGCGCCACATCATGCCGCTGTGCATCTCCTCGCTGATCGTACGCGTGACGCTCGACATGGCTGGCATCATCCTGACGGCCGCGGGCCTCGGCTTCCTCGGCCTTGGCGCGCAGCCGCCGCTACCGGAATGGGGGACCATGATCGCTTCGGGCCGCCGATTCATCCTCGACCAATGGTGGGTTGCCGGCGCGCCTGGCTTCGCCATCCTGATCGTCAGCCTCGGGTTCAACCTGCTCGGCGACGGCCTGCGCGACGCACTCGATCCCCGCAGCGGTGACCAATGAGTGGGCCCCCTGATCAACGGCGATCAAAGAGCACGCTTCTCGACGTCGAGGATCTGCGGGTCACCTTTCCGACCCGCACCGGCATGATTGAGGCGGTGCGCGGGGTTTCCTTTTCGCTCGGCCGCGAGCGGCTCGGCATCGTCGGCGAATCCGGCTCGGGCAAGTCGCAGACGGGCCGTGCCATCATGGGACTGACACCGCCGCAGGCCCGGATATCGGCCAGCAAATTGACCTTCGACGGCATCGACCTGCTCGGCGTCTCGGCGCGCCAACGCCGGGCGTTGCGCGGCAACCGCATCGCCATGATCCTGCAGGACCCGAAATATTCGCTCGACCCGGTGATGAGCATCGGCCGTCAGATCGTCGAAACGCTGCGCACCCATGAAAAGGTCGGCAAGGCCGAGGCGCGCGAGCGCGCGCTGGCCATGCTGGAGGCGGTGCAGATCCGCGATCCCAAACGTGTCTTCGACCTGCATCCGCACGAAGTGTCCGGCGGCATGGGCCAGCGCGCCATGATCGCCATGATGCTGATCGCCGGGCCGGAAATGATGATCGCCGACGAGCCGACCTCGGCGCTCGACGTCACGGTGCAGCTCGATGTCCTCGGCATCCTCGACCGGCTGGTCGCAGAGCGTGGCATGGGACTGATCTTCATCTCGCACGATCTGCGCCTGGTTTCCTCTTTCTGCGACCGCGTCATCGTCATGTATGCCGGCAAGGTGGTCGAGCAGCTCAAGGCCTCGGAACTCAGCCAGGCCCAACATCCCTACACGCGTGGGCTGCTCAACTGCATGCCCAAGATCGGCGCCGACCGTCACCCGCTGCCGGTGCTCGACCGCAAGCCGGAGTGGGCGGCATGACTTCTGCGATTGCCGTCGACAGGCTGGAGGTGATCTTCGATCGCTTCCGCGCGCTGAAGGGCGTCAGCCTCGACG
Organism: Mesorhizobium sp. B3-2-1; assembly: GCF_006439515.1. Lineage (NCBI taxonomy): Bacteria > Pseudomonadati > Pseudomonadota > Alphaproteobacteria > Hyphomicrobiales > Phyllobacteriaceae > Mesorhizobium > Mesorhizobium sp. B3-2-1. The sequence continues at coordinate 172,746 of NZ_VFTI01000010.1, forward strand.
TGCAGCCGGGCGAATCCTTCGGCCTTGTCGGCGAATCCGGTTCCGGCAAATCGACATTGCTGCGGGCCATCGCCGGCCTCGCGCCGGTTGCCTCGGGCAGCATTGTCGTCAACGGCAAGACGCTCGGCGCGCGCCGCGACAAGGCCTTTTACCGCGAAGTGCAGATGGTCTTCCAGGATCCGTATGGCTCGCTGCATCCGCGCCAGACCGTCGATCGCCTGCTGCAGGAGCCGCTTGCCATCCACGGCTTTGCCGATGGCGAAAAGCGGATCGAACGCGCTCTCGACGAAGTCGGCCTCGGCAACGGCTTTCGCTTCCGCTACGCCCACCAATTGTCGGGCGGCCAGCGTCAGCGTGTGGCGATTGCACGCGCGCTGATCCTCGAACCCTCAATCCTGCTGCTCGACGAGCCGACCTCGGCGCTCGACGCCTCGGTGCAGGCGGAGGTGCTCAACCTGCTGGAAGAAGTCCGCCGGCGGCGCAAGCTGACCTTCCTGATGGTCAGCCACGACCTCGCCATCATCACCCATATGTGCGAGCGGCTGATGGTGATGCAGGGCGGCGAGGCGGTGGAGAATCTGGTGGCGGGTGACCTTGTCGAGCGCCGTGTTTCGAAGGACTATACGCGCAACCTGCTCAGGGCGAGCGACGGGTTTGTGAGAACCGGCTGAATTCATGAGAATCCTTCTCACTATGCGCTGAACCGTTGGTTTTCAGGGGATTCCCATGGAGGAATGGAAATTTGCAGATCCGCCCCATGTCGCGGTTTTTCTGGATAGAGGCATAGTCACCCGCGGGGACTGGATCGCATATGTATCGCATGACGATGATGATGGCAGCTGGCAATTCCACAACAGCGAAACTGGCCCTGTTGACGACGGCGACATCATGATTGTCAGCTTGCAAAACGTGTTGCGGCGGGATGAAACCATCCTGGCCTTGGCCGACTTGCCTGAAGGCTGGCATGCTTGGCGCGGCTCGAAGTCCTCGCCGTGGCAGCGGGCCAAGTCGCGTCCTGTACCCTCCAACGACAACGAATAATCCAGCAAAGCCTTACGTCGAAGCTTTAACCGGGTCGCCATTCTCCGCAACGGGCGGGGTTTCCTGGTCTTTCGGCTCCTTGATCCTGAACCACGTCACATAAAGCGCCGGCAGGAACAGCAGCGTGATCGCGGTGCCCGCGATAATGCCGCCCATCATGGCGTAGGCCACAACGCCGATCAGGCCCAGCCGCGCCACCGCCACCACCAGGAGCAGGCGCTGGAAGCTCTGCAACTGCAACCATCGGGATGGTCGCCATGACGAACAGCATCAGCGGCACCACGGCCGCGTGTATCGCTGGACTGGTTAAGTCAGGCCCAATCGACCCGGTGATGGTGCCGACTTGAGGAAAATCTGAAATAAGGCCAGAAGGGGAGTTCAACGACATCAAACAGAACGGGCGCCGGCCCGGTGAGGGATATCATGAAGAACTCCGCCATTTCCGAACGCAAGAACCAGTCGATCTCGCGCGGGGTCGGCATGACCACGCAGATCTACGCCGATCGGGCCGAGAATTCGGAAATCTGGGATGTCGAGGGGCGCCGCTATATCGACTTCTCCTCGGGCATCGCCGTGGTCAACACCGGCCACCGCCATCCCAGGGTGATCGAGGCGGTCAAGGCGCAGCTCGACCGCTTCACCCACACCTGCCACCAGGTCGTGCCTTATGAGAGCTATGTGCGGCTCGCCGAACGGCTGAACGCCATGCTGCCCGGCAAGTTCGAGAAGAAGACCATCTTCGTCACCACCGGCGCCGAGGCGGTGGAGAATGCCATCAAGATCGCTCGCAACGCCACCGGCCGCCAGGCCGTCATCGCCTTCGGCGGCGGCTTCCACGGCCGCACCTTCATGGGCATGGCGCTGACCGGCAAGGTCGTGCCCTACAAGGTTGGCTTCGGAGCCATGCCGGGTGACGTCTACCACGTGCCGTTCCCCGTGGAGTTGCATGGTGTCTCGGTCGCCGATTCGCTGGCGGCGCTCGACAAGCTGTTCAAGGCGGATGTCGATCCGGCCCGCGTCGCCGCGATCATCATCGAGCCGGTTCAGGGCGAGGGCGGCTTCTACGACGCGCCGCGTGAACTCCTGACGGCGCTGCGCAAGCTCTGCGATCAGCACGGCATGCTGCTCATCGCCGACGAAGTGCAGACCGGCTTTGCCCGCACCGGCAAGATGTTCGCCATGGACCACCATGATGTGGCGGCCGACATCACCACCATGGCCAAGAGCCTCGCTGGCGGCTTTCCGCTGTCGGCGGTCACCGGCCGCGCCGAGATCATGGATGCGCCCAGCCCCGGCGGCCTCGGCGGCACCTATGGCGGCAGCCCGATCGGCGTTGCCGCGGCACATGCCGTGCTTGACGTCATCGAGGACGAAAAGCTCTGCGACCGCGCCAACACGCTGGGTGCGAGGCTGAAGCAGCGTCTGCAGTCGGTCCGTGACGACGTGCCCGAGATTGTCGACATCAGGGGTTTGGGCTTCATGAACGCGGTCGAGTTCAACGACGTCAAGAAGGGCCTGCCGTCGGCCGAGATCGCCAACGCGATCCGCCTGAAGGCGCTCGACAAGGGCCTGATCCTGCTGACCTGCGGCGTCTACGGCAACGTCATCCGCTTCCTGGCGCCGATCACCATCCAGGACGAGGTCATGAACGAAGCGCTCGACATTCTGGAAAGCTCGATCCGCGAAGTCTGCGCCGCCTGAAAAGGCAGCGCCTTTTTCTCCTGACGGTCTACGACGAAGCCGGTGGCCGTGCCGTCAGGAGCTCGGATTCTGCAACCAAGCTGGGATGTTCATTCTGGCGTGCAGCACCCGCTAGACGTCGATACGATCGGCCTGCTCAAGATAGAAAATCAGGTATGGATAGCGCTTGAGTTGCACGCTGCGCAGGCCGGGCAATCCAATTTCGTAGCCATATCTCGGAGAGCCGATGCCGGATGGCTGGCTATCAGTTCGTGGGCGTTCTGGAGATCGTCGACATAGCCCAACGCCATTTGCGAACCAACTTCGCGGGCAAAATAATCAACAGCCTCCTCGATATCGCGCAGAGCAAGGCTTCGAGGAATAATTGCCTTTGCGGCCACCTGATCTATTGGCCCTGCGCCTGCTTTCGCAGCGCGGCGAAATAGTCATCGTCAACGGGAGCGCCTGGCGCGGATGATGCGCCCTCGAGGAGCAAACCGCGGAGAAGCTGGCGTTCCTGGTCACGGCGGATCAATTCACGCACATACGCGCTGCTCGTGCCGAAGCCGCGATCCGTCACTTGTTGATCGACAAAATGCTTCAGGCTGTCAGGCAGCGAGATGTTCATTGTGCTCATTGCGAGATTTTATTGCCCATGGCAAAATTGGCAACCCTAGGCCCTAACCTTGACTGACTCCATGTTCTGAAATGCGGCCAACGCCGCCTTTAGCCCCTCGGGACCCGTGGCTACCGTCTGCGGCGTCGGCGAGAAACCGGCGCCGAGCATCTTGCGGCCAAGCATGTGGTCGCCGGGGCGGTTGACGGATTCGATACCGAGCAGGCGGTCGCCGGCATAGTGGTAGATCGAGAATTTGTTGTCGGGAAGATCGCCGAGTACGACATGGCTGTCGCCGCCAGCGGTTAGGCCAACCATCTGCAGCTTCATGTCGCCAATGTCGGACCAGAACCATGGCACCGCCGAGTAGGCGTCGGTGTGACCGGTAATTGTCCTGGCGGCAAGCCGTGCCTGGTCGGTGGCGTTTTGCACCGATTCCAGCCGCACGTCGCCGCCCGTGAACCAGTGCCGGTACGAGGCGGCGTCGCCGATGGCTAGAATCTCCGGAGCCGAGCTGCGCATCTGGTGATCGACGCGGATGCCGTTGGCGACGGCAAGGCCCGCGGCTTGCGCCAGCTCGACATTCGGCACGGCGCCGATGCCGACCACGACCATACGCGCCGGCAGTCTTTCGCCTGACGAGGTGATCGCGGCCGTGACATGGCCGTTTTCGCCTTCGAGCCTTGAAATCGAGGTCCCGGTGAGAATGCGCACGCCTGTCGCTTCCAGCCTTTGCCGGACATGGCTCGCCACCACCGGCGCCACGGCGCGGCCGAGCAGCCGGTCGACGGCTTCGACAACCGTCACGGTGCGGCCGGCAGCCCGCAGCGTCGCTGCGATCTCCAGCCCGATGAAGCCGCCGCCGAGGATGACCACATCTTCGCTCCGCGCGCTCAGCTGCCGGATCAACCGCGCATCGGCCAGCGAGCGCAGCGACACCACGCCGGACAGATCCGCCCCGGGCAGCGGCAGGGCGCGTGGGCGCGATCCGGTCGCCAGGATCAGATGGTCGAAGGCAAGTGCGCCGCCGCCCGCAATGTCGAGACTGTGGCTGCCGGCATCGATACGCTCGATCCGGATCCCTGGCCGGTAGTCGATGGCGCTGCCGGTATAGTAGGCCTCGCCCCGAAGCGGTTGAGGCTTGGCTTCGGCATCCTTGATGAAGGTCTTCGACAGCGGCGGCTTGTGGTAGGGCAGTTCGTTCTCGTCGCCGACCAGGATCACCGGCCCATCGTAGCCATCCTCGCGCAGACTGGCGGCCGCCTGCACGCCCGCATGACCCGCACCGATAATGACCACGCCGTTCTTCATCGCATTCCGATCCCGTTCGATCCTAGGACGTCTCGCCAAGTGGCAATTGTCTGGCGCCGCCGCAAGAGGGGGGTTGCGGGTCGCACCCGGGATGGCGACTGTCAATCGTACAGTTCGTCCGCAAAGCCGGTGCAGCGGGCGTGTAAAGTTGACAATCGTAGTTTAGAATAATTCTAAACTATTGTTTCAATTGAGTTTTCCAGAAATTGTCCATTGACTTCCTTCGGACTCAAAGCTTTAAGGAAGCTCGCGCATTGGCGCATCCCTTTGATGTCTGGGCCTTGAACCCGTTCGATTGGAGGCATTTTGGTGTCTTTCTTCCCTGAGCCGCGCGATCGCGCGGCATGTCTTGCGCCCAATGGCATGAATGTGGCCTGGCGCGGGTTGGCGCGCGCGCCGCTTGGAAAATTCCCGAGAAACTGGAGAGCGATAATGACAGCACGATATGGCGGCAGGCTGACGGCGATCGGCGCCACGGCGCTGCTGACGGGAGCGGTGTTCGTGCTGCCTGCCAAGGCGGAAACCGATGCAAAGGCGGTCATCAAGACCTATGCCGACATCGGGCTTGCCAAATACGAGGATTCGCTGACCACGGCGCAGGCGCTCGACAAGGCGGTCGACGCGCTGCTTGCCGATCCGTCGGCGGAAACGCTCAATGCCGCCCGCGACGCCTGGAAGGCATCGCGCGTGCCCTACCAGCAGACCGAGGTCTATCGCTTCGGCAACAAGATCGTCGACGACTGGGAAGGCAAGGTGAATTCCTGGCCGCTGGACGAAGGCCTGATCGACTATGTCGCCAAGAGCTACGGCACCGAGTCCGACGCGAATTCGCTCTACACAGCCAATGTGATCGCCAACAAGGAAATCGAGATCAACGGCAAGAAGGTCGATGCCTCGAAGCTCTCACCGGAGTTCCTCTCCGGCACGCTGCAGGAGGCCGGCGGCGTCGAGGCCAATGTCGCCACCGGCTATCATGCCATCGAATTCCTGCTCTGGGGCCAGGACCTGCACGGCACCGGCCCAGGCGCCGGCGAGCGCCCCTACACCGACTATGACCCAAAGAACTGCACCAGCGGCAATTGCGACCGCCGCGCCGAATATCTGAAGTCCGCCAGCACCCTTCTGGTCTCGGACCTGCAGGAGATGGTCGGCAACTGGAAGGAAGACGGTGCGGCGCGCAAGAACCTTGTCGACGGTGCGCCGAACACCGCGATCTCGGTGATCTTCACCGGCATGGGCTCGCTCTCTTACGGCGAACTGGCCGGCGAACGCATGAAGCTCGGCCTGTTGCTGCACGATCCCGAAGAGGAGCAGGACTGCTTCTCCGACAACACATACAATTCCCACCTCTATGATGCCGTCGGCATCCGCGCCGCCTATCATGCCAGCTATACCAGGCTGGACGGCACCGTCGTTTCGGGTCCTTCGGCGTCCGATATGGTCAAGGCCGCCGATCCGGCGATCGACAAGGAACTGTCTGATAAACTCGATGTCACCGTCGCCAGGATGGAGGCGATCAAGGCGCGGGCCGAGGCCGGCGAGGCCTATGACCAGCAGATCGCCGAAGGCAATACCGCGGGCAATGCCACCGTTCAGGCGGCGATCGACGCGCTGATCGACCAGACCAAGTCGATCGAGCGCGCGGTCGGTTCGTTGAAGTTGAACGCCATCGCCTTCGAAGGCTCCGACAGCCTCGACGCACCCGACAAGGTGTTCAAGTAATCCTACCACCCCAGCCAAACGGCGCCGCACCGGCGCCGTCAGCCAGAGCGACGAAATGCTGATCTGCCATTGCAACATCATCACCGAGAAGGAGATCGAGCAGACGATCATCGGCCTGCTGGATCAGGATCCCTGGCAGCTCATCGTGCCGGCGAAGGTCTATCACGCCATGCACAAACGGGGCCGCTGTTGCGGCTGTTTCCCAAATGTGGTCGAAACGATCATTCGGGTCACCGAGAACTACCATGCCCGCTCGCAGGCGAGCGGCGTGGACATCGTTTCACATCTGGATCGCGTCAGAGGCCTGCGCGTCCAATACGGGAGCAGAACCCATGAAAGGCGAACCACAGGTCATCGAGCGGCTTAACGAGGCTCTTTTTTTGGAGCTCGGCGCCGTCAACCAGTATTGGGTGCATTTCCGCCTGCTCGAGGATTGGGGATATGCCAAGCTGGCCAAGAAGGAGCGGGCGGAATCGATCGAGGAGATGCACCACGCTGACAAGCTGGTCGCCCGCATCATCTTCCTCGAAGGCCATCCCAACCTGCAGTCCGTGGCGCCGCTGCGCATCGGCCAGAACGTCAAGGAAGTGCTCGAATCCGATCTTGCCGGTGAATATGACGCGCGCACTGCCTACAAGCGCTCGCGCGAAATCTGCGATGAGGCGGGCGACTACGTATCGATGAAACTGTTCGAGGAACTGCTGGCCGACGAGGAAGGCCACATCGACTTCCTCGAGACGCAGCTCGACCTGCTGGCCTCGATCGGCGAGGAAAAGTACGGCCAGCTCAACGCCGCATCGGCGGACGAGGCGGATTGAGGATATGCAGGAATGCGGCGCCTCTTAGACTTCCTGCGCCGCTTGCGGCGGGCCAAAGCCCCGCTGCCCCTCCGGAAAGCGCCAGCCATATCGGCTGGTCGGCGCGGCATCATTCTCATGCTGGCGTTGACATCCTCCGCGATCGCCGGCGACCTTCAACCCGCCGGCCTCGCCACCACGCGCACCGATCTCACCGCCAAGGATCAGGCGCGCGTCACCGCCATCACCGGGCCGACCACGGATTTCTCCAAACCCGAGTCCTTCGAACTGATGCAAGGTGGCGCGGGCACCTCGCGGAAGGACGTCAGCCGCGATTCCTTCTCGCAATCCTCGGCCAACATCAGCTTCGAGGAAGAAGGCACCTTCAAGCTCGGCAACGCCCTGTTCCGCAAGAACTGGGTGTCGTCGCCATCCTCGACGCAGGCGTCGGATGGGCTTGGCCCCCTGTTCAACGAACGAGCCTGCCAGAACTGCCATCTGAAGGATGGCCGTGGCCGGCCGCCGCAAGGCGATGCCGGCACCACCTCGATGTTCCTGCGGCTGGCGCGCGACGCCAGCAGCGCGGAAGAGAAAGCGGCGTTCGCCGACCACAGGCTGCTCAATCTCCCGGACCCGGTCTATGGTACGCAGTTGCAGGAACTGGCCGTCCCTGGCCTCAGGGGTGAGGGCAGGATGCGTGTCGACTATCAGGAACGTAAGGTGGAGCTGACGGATGGCGCCGTGGTTTCCCTGCGCAAACCCAGTTATTCCGTTGCCGATCTCGCCTACGGGCCGCTCGGTCCACGCACCACGCTGTCGCCGCGTCTGACACCGCCGATGATCGGCCTTGGCCTGATCGAGCAGATCGCGCCCGGCGACATTCTGGCCCTTGCCGACCCGGACGATAGGGATGGCGATGGGATCTCCGGCAAGCCGAACATCGTGCGCGATGGCCTGAGCGGCGAGCTGACGCTTGGCCGTTTCGGCTGGAAGGCGCAGACGGCGTCGATCCGCCAGCAGGCGGCGGATGCCTTTGCCGGCGATATCGGCATCTCGACGCCGCAAGAGCCGAAACACTGGGGTGATTGCACCGCCGCGCAGGAAAAATGCCTCGCCATGCCCAACGGCGTGCAGCCGCGCCTCGGCCCTGCCGAGGCGCCGGCGCCGGTGATGGATCTCGTCACCTTCTATTCGCGGAACCTGGCGGTGCCGGCGCGACGCGACCTCGCGTCGCCTGACGTGCTCACGGGCAAGAAGGTCTTTTACGAAATCGGCTGCGTTGCCTGTCACACGCCGAAATTCGTCACCCGTCGCGATGCGCCCGACAAGGCGCAGGCGTTCCAGTTGATCTGGCCTTATTCCGATTTCCTGCTGCACGACATGGGGCCGGATCTTGCCGATGGTCAGGCAGTGGGCGAGGCCACTGGCAATGAGTGGCGCACCCCGCCGCTATGGGGCGTCGGCCTCACCGAAACGGTCAACGACAATTCCTTCTATCTGCATGATGGCCGTGCGCGCTCTTTGGTCGAGGCTATCCTGTGGCATGGTGGTGAGGCGCGGAAGGCGCGCGATCGCTTTGCCGCCACCAGCGCTACCGAGCGCGATGCATTGGTCAAATTCCTGGAGTCACTTTGATGCCGAAGCGTTTCGCGCTGGTTCTCGTTCTTCCGCTGGTTCTGCTGGGGGCCCTGCCCGCATCGGCCGCGGTGAAAGCCTCTGACGTCATCCAGCGCGCGATCGACGGCTTTGTCCGCCCGGTATATGACGGTCTGCACCAGCATGCGGAGGTCCTCGCCAAAGCGATGCACAAGCTCTGCGAGGCGCCCTCGCAAGCCGACCTCGAAGTCGCGCGGGCTGCGTTCTCGGCTACCGTCCATGCCTGGTCATCGGCCGAGATCATCGGTTTCGGGCCGATCAAGGAGAACAACAGGCTGGAGCGCATGCTATTCTGGCCGGACCGCAAGAGCATCGGTCTGAAACAGGTGCAGGCGGCGCTGTCGGACAAGGATCCCGCCGCCGCCGATCCTGCGCAGCTCGCCGGCAAAAGCGTTGCCATGCAGGGGCTGGGCGCGTTGGAATTCGTGCTTTACGGCGAGGGCGCCGATGCCTTGACGGGCAAGGCTGAACCCTATCGCTGTGCGTACGGCGCGGCCGTTGCCGGCAACATCGAAACCATCGCCGCCGACGTCAGCGCGGCCTGGAACAAACCGGACGGATTCGCGGCGCTCTGGGCCAATCCGGGGCCGCAAAACGCGCTCTATCGTGATGGCAACGAGGCGGTCACCGAACTGGTCGGCGTCTTCATCAACGAGCTGGAAATGGTCCGCGATGTGCGCCTGAAGGGTTTTCTGGGTGCCAAGCCCGAGGCCGACAAGCCAAAACAGGCGATCTACTGGCGTTCGCAAAACACCGCCAATGCGCTGGCCGGAAATCTGGCCGGCATCGATGCGCTGTTCCAGGTGTCGAAGCTTGGCGACGCGCTGCCGCCTGATGCGCGTTGGATGGCGGAATCGATCCACATCCAGCTGGTCAACGGCGTCGCGGTCGCCAAGGCTGTCCAGGACCCGATCGACAAGACGCTCGCCGATCCGGCGCTGCGCGAAAAACTCGAGCATTTCGTCCTGATCACCTCCAGCCTGTCGACCCTGATCGGCACCAGGTTGACCGCCGAATTCGGCCTGACCGCCGGCTTCTCGTCGCTGGATGGGGACTGAGCATGAAGAGATTGCTCATCGACCGCCGCGATTTCCTTAAAGTGGCAGGTGCAAGCTTTGCCGCCGCCCTGACGCCCTCAGCCTGGGCGAACACGCTTGCGGCGGATGCCGTCTTTGCCACCGCCTTCGTCAAGCGCGACGGCAGTTTTGGCGCTGCCGTCCTGTCCGAAGCCGGCAAGGTGCTGCATGCGATCGACCTGCCCGATCGCGGCCATGACGTCACCTTCGATCCCGTATTGAAGCGTTCGGTGGTCTTTGCCCGCCAGCCCGGCACTTTCGCCGTCGTTTTCGATCACACGGGACGCGATGCTCCGCTGACCATCGCCAGCATCACCGGCCGGCACTTCTTCGGTCACGGCGTGTTCTCGCCCGACGGCGCATTGCTCTACGCCACCGAGAACGATTTCGACAACGCGGCCGGCGTGGTCGGCGTCTATGACGCGCGGGCGAAATTCAATCGCATCGGCGAATTCCCGACCTACGGCATGGGCCCGCACGAACTTCTGCTGCTGGGCGACGGCAGGACGATCGCGGTCGCCAATGGCGGCATCGAGACCCATCCCGACTATGGCCACGCCGAGCTCAACATTGCCACTATGAAACCCTCCTATGTGCTGGTCGACCGCGCCACCGGCGATCTGATCGAAAAGCATGAATTGCCGGCCGCACTGCACCAATTGTCGATCCGCCACATGGATATCGACCAGACCGGCGCCGTCTGGTTCGGTTGCCAGTACCGGGGCCCCGGCACCGATCGTCCGCTGCTGGTCGGCCGCGCCGCGCGTGGCAAGGCGTTGGCTTTGCTCGACATGCCGCAGGACGTGCTGTCCGGTTTCCGCAACTATATCGGCTCGGTCGCCGCCAATCCTGTTGCCGGTACCGTCGCCGTCTCCTCGCCGGAAGGCAATTCACTGGTCGTGATCGATGCGGGCAGCGGCGGGGTCGTCTCCTCCAGCGCGCTGGTCGAAGTCTGCGGCGTGGCGCCCGACGGGGCCGGTTTCATGGCGACAACGGGCGCCGGCGAGATCATCGAGGGCGGTGGTGCCACGCGGTCGGAACCGGACTATGTCTGGGACAACCACATGCTGCGCATAGGCCAGGCGGCATAAGGTCCTCTGCCAGGCCAAACCGAAGCCGCTTAACAAATTGTGCACTATACCCTTGCGGTTGCGCGCCATGGCGGGCACAGGGAATGTTTCTCGAACCGGTCGTTTCATGAAAGTTCTCGCCATCGACTGTGCCGCCAGCCTCTGCGCCGCCTGTGTCTACGACGCGGCGGTCGGGCGGGAGCTCGGCCGTTCGGTGCTTGACCTGGGCAAAGGCCATGCCGAGCACCTGATGGCCGTCATCGCCGAAGCATTGAAGGCTGGCGCGACCGACTACGCCGGCCTTGGCGCCGTTGCCGTTTCCGTCGGCCCCGGCTCCTTCACCGGCCTGCGCGTCGGTGTGTCGACCGCGCGCGGCCTGGCGCTGGCGCTCAAGGTTCCGGCAATCGGGGTGACGACCCTCGAGGCGCTGGCGGCCGAGGCGGCCACCGCATTTCCAGGCCGTGCCGTGCTGGCGGCGCTCGATGCCGGACGCGACGAAATCCATGCCGCGCTCTACGATGAAATGTCAGCATTGACTTACGGTCCGGCGGTGGTCACGCTTGCGGACGCGGTGGCCATGGCGTCGGAATGTTCCGCTGTGCTCGCCGGCACGGCGGCGACGCCGATCGCCGAAGCGGCCGGCCGCACCTTCGATGTCGGGCCTCGGACGGCCACCGCCGACATCCTCACCTACGCCCGGCTGGCTGTCGCAAAGGGCCAGGGCGAAAGGCCGAAACCGCTTTATCTGCGCGGTGCCGATGCCAAGCCGCAGGCCGGATTTATACTTTCGAGGCAAAGACCATGATCCCGAACCGAAGGACCGCGTTAGCGAAAAGTGGAAGCCGGTTTTCGCGGACAAGCGGTCCCGTTTGCCCACAGATCATGGTCAGACGAGAAAACGAGAATTGATGCGCATACCATTTCTCCAATCCCGCCGCCGGGACTACGCGCTCGAGCCGCTCAGGATCACCGACAGCCCCGCTGTCTCGGTGCTGCACCGCGAGGACTTTGTCCGCCCATGGACCGACGGTGAGTTCGCCGCCCTGCTCGAACAGGATACCGTCTTCGGTTATGCCGCGCGCGAAACAGGGCAGGGCGCCAAACCGCCCGTTGGCTTCGTTCTCGCTCGATTGGCGGCGGGCGAGGGTGAAATCCTGACTGTCGCGGTGGCGCGGTCGCATCGCCGCCAGGGCCTGGGCTGGCAGTTGATGGACGCGGTGCTGCGCGAGCTGCATTCGCAGCGCGCCGAGGCCCTGTTCCTGGAGGTCGATGAGACCAATGCCGCCGCGATCGCCCTCTATCGTCGGCTGGGTTTTCGGGAAGTTGGCAAGCGCCCGGATTACTACAAGTCGCCGGGTCGGGGGCCGACGGGCGCGCTTGTCATGCGCCGCGATCTTCGCTAGCGAGGGATCGGGTAGGGCCAGGACATATGATCGGAAAAATCAGGATTTTCCTGGCGCTGGGCCTTGTCGTCGCCGGGTCGCTGGTTCTCGTGCCGCTGCAGATACTGTCGATGAAAACCGGCTGGTGGCCGGAAACCGTCATCCTCAAGACCTGGCACAGGTTGATCATCCGGGCGCTCGGCATGCGCATTCATGTCAGGGGAACGCTGTCGACCAAGCGTCCCTTGCTGGTGGCCTCAAACCACATCTCCTGGACCGACATCATGGTGCTGGGCTCCTTTGCCGATGTGAAGTTCATCGCCAGGGCCGACATGGAAGGCTGGCCGTTGATCGGCATGCTGTCGAAGCTGCAGCGCACCGTCTTCATCGAGCGCGAGCGCAAGCGCTCCTCGGGCGACCAGGCCAGCGAGATCGCCAATCGCATGGCCAAGGGCGATGCCATGGTGCTGTTCGCGGAGGGGTCGACCGGTGATGGCAATGTCGTGCTGCCCTTCAAGAGCACGCTGTTCGGCGCCGCCTCGATGGCGATCTCGGAAGGTGCCGCGCAGGAAGTGTTCATCCAGCCGGTGGCGATCGCCTACACGCGCCTGCACGGCGTCCCGCTTGGCCGCCGCCACCGCCCGATCGCGGCCTGGATCGGCGACGAGGACCTGATGCCGCATCTCAAGGTGCTGATGGCCGAGGGCTCGCTCGACGTCGAGGTGCATTTCGGCGAACCGATCGCCTTTGCCAAGGGTTCCAACCGCAAGGAAACGGCCAAGCTGATGGAGGGCCGAGTGCGCGAGATGATGCAGGCGGCCCTCGCCGATCCGCACCCGAGCCGTTAGCCGCCGGCATGCGCCAGCCGGCGCATGCGGAGAATCGTCTGTTTTTTGTCACGGAAAGGCGTTAGAAGCCGCCGGATGGACTTGAACACGATTGAAAGCGACGAACTCGGCACCGTGGCCGGACAGCCGGCGGCGCGCGCCACGGCAGGCAAGAAGGTCTTCGTCAAGACCTATGGCTGCCAGATGAACGTCTATGATTCACAGCGCATGACCGATGCGCTGGCCGCCGACGGCTATACCGCGACCGATGCCATCGGCGAGGCCGATCTGGTGCTGCTCAACACCTGCCACATCAGGGAAAAAGCGGCCGAAAAGGTCTATTCCGAACTTGGCCGCATCCGTGACATGAAAGCCGAGCGCGCCAGCGCCGGCCGCGAGATGCTGATCGGCGTCGCTGGTTGCGTGGCGCAGGCCGAGGGCGCCGAGATCATCCGCCGGTCGCCGGCCGTCGACCTGGTCATCGGTCCGCAGACCTATCACCGTCTGCCCGACGTATTGGCCCGGGTTCGCGGCGGCGAGAAGATCGTCGAGACCGACTACGCCATCGAGGACAAGTTCGAGCATCTGCCGCAGCCCAAGCGCGCCGAGGTGATCAAGCGCGGCGTCACCGCCTTCCTCACCGTCCAGGAAGGCTGCGACAAGTTCTGCACCTTCTGCGTCGTGCCCTATACCAGAGGCTCGGAAGTGTCGCGGCCGGTGGCGCAGATCGTCGCGGAGGCCGAGCGCCTGGCGGAGGCCGGTGTGCGCGAGGTGACGCTGCTCGGCCAGAACGTCAACGCCTGGCATGGCCAGGGCGAGAACGGTCAGGAATGGGGTCTCGGCCGCCTGCTGTTCAGGTTGTCCGAAATCCCCGGACTGGCGCGGCTGCGCTACACGACCAGCCATCCGCGCGACATGGACGACGAATTGATCGCGGCCCATCGCGACCTGCCGTCGCTGATGCCCTATCTGCATCTACCGGTGCAATCAGGCTCGGATCGCATTCTGAAGGCGATGAACCGCAGGCATACGGCGCAAGACTATCTGGCGCTGCTCGACCGCATCCGGGGCGCCCGGCCCGATATCGCACTGTCGGGCGACTTCATCGTCGGGTTCCCCGGCGAGACGGAAACTGATTTCGAAGCGACCATGGAACTGGTGCGCCGGGTGAACTACGCCTCGGCCTTCTCGTTCAAATATTCGCCGCGTCCCGGCACGCCGGGCGCCGACATGCCCGACCACGTGCCGGAAGCGGTCAAGGACGAGCGCTTGCAGCGCCTGCAGGCGCTGCTGTTGAAACAACAGCAGGATTTCGGCTTGAGTTTGGTCGGCAGCACCATAGATACGTTGATCGAGAAGCCCGGCCGTCAGGCCGGCCAGAAGGTTGGTCGCTCGCCTTGGCTGCAGCCGGTTATTGTTGATGAAAAGGCCGGCGAAATCGGTGACATTATCAAGGTGCGAATCACGAAGACGGGCTACAACAGCCTGTTCGCCGAATTGGCCTGATGGTCTCGGCAGATGAGGAGAGACGGTTGAGCGCAGCGGAGCTGAAGAATCTGCCCCCGGTACCGGCATCCGGGGCTTCTGACATGGCGCACATCGTTCTGACTTTCGACAACAACAAGCTTGCCAGCGCCCTTTACGGCCAGTTCGATGAGAACCTGGCCCGGCTCGAGCAGAAGCTCGGCGTCGACATCCGCTCGCGCGGCAACCAGCTGACCATAAAGGGGTCCGCTTCCGCCGCCGAACAGGCACGCCGTGCCTTGGACAATCTCTACGGCATCCTGCAGAAGGGCGTCGACATCGGCCAGTCCGATGTCGACGGCGCCGTGCGCATGGCGGTTGCAGCCGACGATCAGCTGACGCTGCCGACGCTGGAGCGCAAGGGCAAGGTTTCCGCCGCCCAGATCGCCACCCGCAAGAAGACCATCTATGCCCGTTCGCTGAACCAGGACGCCTATATGCGGGCGCTGGAGCGTTCGGAGCTGGTGTTCGGCATCGGTCCGGCCGGCACCGGCAAGACCTATCTGGCGGTGGCGCATGCGGCGATGCTGCTCGAGCGCGGCATGGTCGAGCGCATCATTCTGTCGCGGCCGGCCGTCGAAGCCGGCGAACGGCTGGGCTTTCTGCCGGGCGACATGAAGGAAAAGGTCGATCCGTATCTGCGCCCGCTCTATGACGCGCTCTACGACATGATGCCGGCCGACAAGGTCGAGCGTGCGATTGCCGCCGAAGTGATCGAAATCGCGCCGCTTGCCTTCATGCGCGGCCGCACGCTGGCGCACGCCGCCGTCATTCTCGACGAGGCACAGAACACCACGCCGATGCAGATGAAGATGTTTCTCACCCGTCTCGGCGAGAACTCGCGCATGATCGTCACCGGCGATCCCTCCCAGATCGATCTTCCTCCGAGCACCAAGTCAGGCCTGGTCGAAGCCTTGCGTGTCCTCGACGGTGTGGCTGGCGCGGTAACCGTGCGCTTCAACGATGTCGACGTCGTTCGCCATCCGCTGGTGGCGGAAATCGTCAGGGCCTATGACCGGGACACCAAGCTGGCTCGTGGCCTCGGTGCCGAGAATTGATGTGACGATGCGGCCTCATGCCTGAGGACAACATATCCGGCGGCGGGAGCCTTCCGGTTCCCGTCGAGATCGATATATCGGTTGAAGCGGGCGACTGGCCCGATGAAGCAAGCCTGGCGCGGCTGGTCGATCGCGCGGTTGACGCCGCCTTTGCCGAGACCGGCGCGACGGGTCGTTCCGAACTCAGCGTTGTTTTTTCCGACGATGCCCATATCCGTAGCTTGAATGCGGACTGGCGCGGCAAGGACAAGCCCACCAACGTCTTGTCTTTCCCCGCTTTTCCGCATGTGAAAGGTGGCCCGCTGCCGCCGATGCTCGGCGACATCCTGCTTGCCGCCGAAACAGTGGCGCGCGAGGCGGCACTGGAAGACAAGCCGCTGGAGAACCATATCTGCCATCTCGTCATCCATGGCCTGCTGCATCTCATGGGCCATGATCACGAGACCGACGCCGAGGCCGAGGAGATGGAAGCCATCGAGCGCGCCGCGCTTGCAAGGCTTGCCATTCCCGATCCCTACGCGTAACTAAAAAAGATCAATTGACCGGACGACGATGAACGACAAACCAGAGACTGCCGCCCGCCCCGATGCCGGCAGTGCGATCAAGGCTTCCGATACGTCGGAAGAGGGATCAAGTCCGAGTACCGTTACCCCTGGTGTTGCCAACACCGGCAGCGCCGCCGTCGAGCAGTTGCCTGCCGGTCCCTCCCTGTTCAACCGCGTGCTGGGCCTGTTCCGGCAACGCAACGGCACCAGCCTGCGCGAGGAGATCGCCGGCGCGCTCGCCGAGACGACGAGCGATGTCGAATCCTTCTCGCCTGGCGAGCGCGCCATGCTCAACAACATCCTGCGGCTGCGCGAAGTGCGCGTCGAGGACGTCATGGTGCCGCGCGCCGATATCGAGGCGGTCGAGATCGCCACGACGCTCGGCGATCTCCTTGGCATGTTCGAACAATCCGGCCATTCCCGCATGCCGGTCTATTCCGAGACGCTCGACGACCCGCGCGGCATGGTCCATATCCGCGACGTGCTGGCCCATATCACCAAGATCGCGCGCGTCAGGAAGGGCCGTGCAACCCGCAAAGCGCCCGTCGCCACGGTTCTCGATCTTGCCAAGGTCGACCTGGCGCGCACCATCGGGGAGCTCAACCTGATCCGCCAGGTCCTGTTCGTGCCGCCGTCGATGCTCGCTTCCGACCTGATGGGCCGCATGCAGACGACACGCACGCAAATGGCCCTGGTCATCGATGAATATGGCGGCACGGACGGCCTCGTCTCGCTCGAGGACATTGTCGAAATGGTGGTCGGCGACATCGAGGACGAGCACGATGACGACGAGCCGCTGATCACCCAGACCGGCGACGGCGTGTTCATCGTCGACGGCAAGGCCGAGATCGACGAGGTCGCCAAGATGATCGGCGAGGATTTCACCGCGGGCGAACATGGCGAATATGTCGACACCATTGGCGGCATGATCTTCAACACGCTCGGCCGCGTGCCGGCACGCGGCGAGGTGGTACAGGCCATTCCCGGCTTCGAGTTCCATGTGCTCGATGCCGATCCGCGCCGCGTCAAGCGCGTGCGCATCGTGCAGAGCCAGAAGGGCGAGCGCCGCCGGCGCGCCACGGCGCGCACCGAACAGGCTTGAGAAGCTGCCGCGCCATGGCGGTCGAGGATCCGTTCAAGCATCCGGTCCTCGGTTCTGGCGTGTTCTACCGCGACCCGCGTGCGGCGATGGATTGGCTCGAAGCGGCCTTCGGCTTCGAGCCCAGCATGGTGGTCAGCGAAACCGGCGGAAAACTGGTCCATGCCGAGATGCGGTTCGGGGATGGCTACATCATCGTCGATTCCGAATGGGCCGATCATGTCGCGAGCCCCGCATCGGTCCGCGGCAAGAACACGCAGTCGGTCTATGTCAGGCTGAAAGACGGTCTGGATGCGCATTGCGAGCAGGCCCGCGCGGCCGGTGCTGCCATAATCCAGGAGCCGGCGGACCAGTTCTACGGCGAACGCCAGTATCGGGCGCGCGATCCCGAAGGCCATGTCTGGACGTTCACGCAGCCAATCCGTTCTGTTTCCCGTGAAGAGGCCGAGCGGTTGGGTGGCTTGCACATCGAAGGCTGGCACCGGTAGAACCGCAGCCGGGTCGTCGCGCCGGCGTTTGGAGTGCAGGCCACAGCCTGATAAATCTTGCGTCCTGATTCGCGCGACTCGGAAGTATTCATGGTGCGCCTTGCCGGCCGGATAATTCTGCTCTGGGGCTGGCGCCGTGCGCTGGTGGCCTTTCTCGCCGGGGCGCTGGCGGTGCTGGGCCAGGCGCCTTACGATTTCTTCGCCGCCTGTTTCATTTCGTTTCCGGTTCTGGTCTGGCTGCTCGACGGCGCGACCGGCGAAGCTTCGGGCAGCCTGTTGCGGCGCCTGCGGCCGGCTTTCGCCATCGGCTGGTGGTTCGGCTTCGGCTATTTCCTCGCCGGCCTCTGGTGGATCGGCTCGGCGCTGCTGGTCGAGGCCGACGACTTTGCCTGGGCGCTTCCCTTCGCTGTGGTCGGCATTCCTTTCGCGCTCGCATTTTTCTATGGCTTCGCAACGATGGTTGCCCGGCTCCTGTGGAGCAGCGATATCGGCCGCATCGCTGCCCTTGCCTTCGGTTTTGCGCTGGCGGAGTGGCTGCGCGGCTTCCTGTTCACCGGTTTTCCGTGGAATGCCATCGGCTACGCGGCGATGCCTGTACCCCTTTTGATGCAGAGCGTCTCGGTGACCGGCATGATCGGCATGAACGCGCTCGCGGTCTTCGTTTTCGCACTGCCGGCGCTGCTGGCGGCGCGCCGGCATCTTCGGCTGGGCGCCGCGCTGTTTGTCGCGCTCGCGGCCGCCCATGCCGGCTTTGGCTATGTCAGGCTCACCGCCCCCGAAAAGCCGGCGTCGCGCAGTCTCGATGTCCGCATCGTCCAGCCGGCCGTCGACCTGTCGGAAAAATGGGATGCCTCGGTGCGCGACCGTATCTTCGCCACCTTGCTGGGCCTGTCCGCCAAGGCGCCGGACCCAGGTCACGAAAAACCACAGCTGATTCTCTGGCCGGAAACCTCGGTGCCGTTCCTTTTCACCGAGCGTCCCGATGCCTTGACGGCCTTGGGCGACATGCTGGGCGACGGCCAGATGCTGATTGCCGGCGTCGTGCGTGAGGAGGGCGGCTCGGCGGCAAGTGCCGACAGCCGCTATTACAACTCCGTGGTGGCGATCAACGACAAGGGCGAGATCGCCGATGCCGTGGACAAGGTCCATCTGGTGCCGTTCGGCGAGTACCTGCCTTTTGCCGACCTGCTCCGCCGTTTCGGCATCGAACAGCTCGTCGCGGGACCCATGACGTTCACGCCCGGCAACGCGCGTCATCCCATCACGCTGCCGGGCGGCATTCGTGCCCTGCCATTTATCTGTTATGAGGTGATCTTTCCCGACCTGGTGGCAGTTGACGCTACGTCAGCGCAGCTTATTGTGAACGTTACCAATGATGCGTGGTTCGGCGACACGCCGGGACCGTATCAGCATTTCAGGCAGGCCCAGATTCGCGCGGTGGAAAACGGATTGCCCTTGTTGCGTGCCGCCAACAACGGCATTTCGGCCGTTGTCGACCCACGTGGCCGCGTTGTCGATGCGCTGGCGATCGACGCGCGCGGAGCCATCGATGTGAAGGTGCCTGTTTCCGAACAGACGGTCATTTCGCCCCGCCAGCGGCGCATTAACGGAATGCTGATCATGTTGCTGTTTGCGCTTGTAGGGGTGCTGTCGAACGTAAGGCGAAGGCTACGGGTGAATTGACAGTTGGCACATTAGAAACCCATACTGTACCGCCTGAAAATTTCTCGAAGCCGGTGGATCGTTCTGTTGGGGCAGTCGCCTCCGGCTTTGTTTGGGCAGGAAAAAATCAAAAGCCGAAAAAATTCGGCGAGGAAAAAATGACAGAAGAAAACAAGAAGAAGCCCAATCCCATCGATATTCACGTTGGAAGCCGGGTCCGGCTTCGCCGCAATATGCTCGGAATGAGCCAGGAAAAGCTGGGCGAGAATCTCGGCATCACGTTTCAACAAATCCAGAAATATGAAAAGGGCACCAATCGCGTCGGTGCCAGCCGTCTGCAGGCGATAGCCTCCATACTCGGCGTGCCGGTCGCCTTCTTTTTCGAGGACGCGCCGGGCCAGGAACTGACGGCCAACCGTGGCTTTGCCGAGGATAGCTCGATGGCTTTCGCCGTCGAATTCTGCGGCAGTCCCGAAGGACTTCAGCTCAACCGGGCTTTTGTCAAGATCGCCGATGTCAAGGTGCGCCGCAGGATCATAGACCTGGTGAAATCGCTCGCCGAGGACGATCTCGACTGATCCGCAATGCGCCTTGCACCGGCGGCGTGCGCCGCCGGTGGCACAAGATATCGCCTCCGACATTCGGGCCAGACCCGCGGCAACGCTTGACGAGCAGCGCTTTGCCCCGCTAACACGTGGCGCGCCAAAATCGGCAGCCTGCCGATCGTTTTTCAAGAGGGGACACCCGTGACGCGGCAGAACTACTTCTTTACCTCGGAATCCGTTGCCGAGGGCCATCCCGACAAAGTCTGTGACCGGATCTCCGACGAAATTGTCGATCTGGTCTATCGTGAAGCCAAGAAGACCGGCATGGACCCGTGGAAAGTCCGTGTCGCTTGCGAGACCCTGGCGACCACCAACCGCGTCGTCATCGCCGGCGAGGTGCGCGTCCCCGAGACGCTCTTGAAGAAGGACAAGGCCGGCAACATCCTCAAGGACGCCGCGGGCCACCCTGTCGTCAACCCGGCGAAGTTCAAATCCGTCGCCCGCAAGGCGATCCGCGAGATCGGCTACGAGCAGGCCGGCTTCCACTGGAAGACGGCCAAGATCGAGGTCCTGCTGCATGGCCAGTCGCCCGACATCGGCCAGGGCGTCGACAACGCCGCCGACCGTCAGGGCGAGGAAGGTGCCGGCGACCAAGGCATCATGTTCGGCTATGCCTGCCGCGAGACGCCGGACCTGATGCCGGCGCCGATCTACTACAGCCACAAGATCCTCGAACTCCTGGCCGCTGCCCGTCACGAAAACAACGGCGAGGCCGGGAAGCTCGGCCCCGATGCCAAGAGCCAGGTCACCGTCCGCTATGTCGACGGCAAGGCCGCCGAGGCGACGCAGATCGTGCTGTCGACCCAGCATCTCGATTCGACCTGGGATTCCAAGAAGGTCCGCAAGGTTGTCGAACCCTATATCCGTGAAGCACTCGGCGACCTCAAGATCGCCGACGACTGCATGTGGTATATCAACCCGACCGGCAAGTTCGTCATCGGCGGCCCGGACGGCGATGCCGGCCTGACCGGCCGCAAGATCATCGTCGACACCTATGGCGGCGCGGCCCCTCATGGTGGCGGCGCCTTCTCCGGCAAGGACACCACCAAGGTCGATCGGTCGGCTGCCTATGCGGCGCGCTATCTGGCCAAGAACGTCGTGGCGGCAAAACTTGCCGACCGCTGCACCATCCAGCTTTCCTACGCCATCGGCGTCGCCCAGCCACTGTCGGTCTATGTCGACCTGCATGGCACCGGCAAGGTCGACGAGGCCAGACTCGAGGATGCGTTGCGCAGCGTGATGGACCTGTCGCCGTCCGGCATTCGCCGTCATCTCGATCTCAACAAGCCGATTTACGCCAAGACGTCGTCTTACGGCCATTTCGGCCGCAAGGCCGGCCGTGACGGGTCTTTCTCCTGGGAAAAGACAGATCTCGCCAAGGCGCTCAAGGATGCTGTCGCGGCCTGATCGCCACGACGGACCTACGCGACCAGATGAGCCAGCAAGACAGGCCAAGCCGCACGACCGAAGCCTTCTTCGGCCGTCGGCGCGGCAAACCCGTTCGCCCGCAGCAGGCGGCGGCGCTGGAAAGCGGCCTCGGCGCCTACCGGCTCGATCTGACGGCTGAAGTCCCATCGGATCTGCGAACCTTGTTCAAAACCGACGTTTCGGCGGTTCGGCTCGAGATCGGCTTTGGCGGCGGCGAACATCTCCTGCATCGCGCGACCGAGGCGCCGACGATCGGCTTCATCGGCGTAGAACCTTTCGTCAACGGCATGGCCAAGATGATGATGGCGGTGCGGGCAGCGCCGCTGGCCAATCTCAGGGTCTACGACGACGACGCCACCCAGTTGCTTGACTGGCTGCCACCGGCCTCGCTCGACGGTATCGACCTTCTCTATCCCGACCCCTGGCCGAAGAAGAAGCACTGGAAGCGGCGTTTCGTCAGCCCGCTTAATCTCGACCGTTTCGCGCGCGTCCTGAAGCCGGGCTCAAAATTTCGCTTCGCGTCCGACATCGACACTTATGTGAACTGGACCTTGCTGCATTGCCGCGCGCATGGCGCCTTCGCATGGCAGGCCGCGGAAGCGGCGGACTGGCATCGCTCCTATCAGGGCTGGCCGGGTACGCGCTATGAGGCGAAGGCCATCCGCGAGGGCCGCCGACCGGCCTATCTGACCTTTATCAGGACGTAAGCGAGCCCAACCGGCAATGGCTCCAGCAAGCTGTCGGGAGTCTGGGTTGAGTGCTTATCGCAGTCAGAAACGACCGATCCTGTTGAATACGGCCGGGTCCATGCCGAGATTGCGCAGGTCGTCGGCTCTGGGCTTACGCCCGGCTTCCACGGCGCGCGATGCGGCAACGGCGCTGCCGAATGTGGTGAAGAGATCGCCCAAGGTGGAAAATATCTTGCGCTTGCTCATGGCCTTGTCCTTTCGCGCGCCAGCGCGCGCCAATTCAATTCGTTTGATGGCTAACAAATAAGAGCGCCCCACAGGCTCTCACAGGGGGATTGCCGCATGGCGGCCATGCGCCTGCAACAACCCTGGAGCCACAGGCTTTTGGCCGCAGGGCTGCGAATCCAGGTTAACGGGGAAGTTGACCGAGGATTGAGGCGAGGTAGTCGGGGCTCCATCCGGCCTT